>CAYWXN010000208.1:0-4100 GCA_964462075.1 uncultured Ruminiclostridium sp.
GAAATACGTGCAAATTGTATTTCCAAAAGTTCCGCTCTTCATTTAATAGGTCTTTTCAGCGACGGGAATGTCCATTCTCATATAAATCACTTAAAAGCTATGATAATTCAAGCAAAAAGTGAAGGCATAAAAAAGGTGCGTGTCCATATTCTGCTCGATGGAAGGGATGTAGGGGAAACCTCAGCTCTTGAGTATGTCACACCTTTTGAAACTTTTTTAAGTGAACTCAACGACTCGTCATTTGATGCCAGAATAGCCAGCGGCGGCGGACGTATGTTTATTACCATGGACCGTTACGAGGCAAACTGGAGTATGGTTGAACGGGGTTGGTATACGCATGTATTAGGTGAAGGCAGATTATTTAATTCGGCCACTGAGGCTATTGAGACTCTCAGAAAAGAAACAAAAGCCATAGATCAGGATTTACCTTCTTTTGTTATAGCTGAAGAAGGTACGCCGGTAGGAACAATTGAGGACGGAGATAGCGTTATCTTCTTCAATTTCCGCGGAGATCGTGCTATTGAGATATCAAAAGCCTTTGAAGATCCGGGATTCACTTATTTTGACAGGAAGAGATGGCCTAAGGTTACTTATGCAGGGATGCTGGAATATGACGGAGACCTTCACATTCCTAGCCGTTACTTGGTTAATCCTCCTTCAATCAAGAATACAATGAGCGAATATCTTGTTAAAACGGGAGTTAGTCAGTTAGCGGTTTCCGAAACACAAAAGTTCGGTCACGTTACTTATTTTTGGAACGGGAATAATTCAGGTAAGTTCAGTGATATATTAGAAACCTTCTTTGAGGTTCCTTCAGACATAATACCATTTGAGCAAAGGCCTTGGATGAAGGCGGCTGAGGTTACCGACAAGGTAATCGAGCTTTTAAATACCGGAAACTATAAGTTTGCTAGAATTAATTTGGCTAACGGTGATATGGTAGGGCATACCGGTATCTATCAAGCCGCAAAAATTGCTGTAGAGACAGTTGACCTTTGCTTAGGAAGATTAATTCCCGCAATCGAGAAGCTGAATGGTGTCTTAATTATTACAGCCGATCATGGAAACGCTGATGAAATGTATGAAGTTGATAAAGCCGGAAAAGCAAAAACCGACAGTACCGGAAGAATCAAGGCAAAAACCAGCCATACCTTGAATAAAGTTCCATTCATTATTTATGACACAAAAAATTCCGGGAAATACCGGCTCAAGGATGAGGGGTTCGGACTGGCGAACATTGCAGCAACTGTCGTAAATTTGCTTGGTTATGAGTCTCCTGATACTTGGGAAGAATCAATGATTGAATTTGAGTAGTATTTTATTGATTTTTAAAAACGTATAGGTTATTATTGATGCAGGGGCGGATAGTCCCTGCTTTTTAAATAAACAAGCAAATAAATGGAGCATTGAATGCGCATATTATGTATTGACTACGGTGATGCTAGAATTGGCGTTGCAGTCAGCGATCCTTTAGGTTTAACGGCTCAAATGCTGGAAACAATAAAGTGGAAGAATGATGTCAAAAAGCCTGTGCAACGAATCAGAGAAATCTCTGACGGTTATGAATGTGAGGCGATTGTAGTCGGCATTCCCCGCAATATGGATGGTACGGTAGGCCAGCGGGAGATTAAAACCAGAGACTTTATGAAGCTTCTGGAGGATGAGTTGCCCAACACAAAGATAGTACCTTGGGATGAGAGGCTTACCACGGTTATGGCTCAACGAGCTATGCATGATATGGGTATTGTTGCGAAAAAACAAAAGAGCAGAATTGACCAAATGGCAGCTGCTTTTATTTTGCAAGGATATCTGGATTCTTTAAGATAGATACCCTTAAATTTGAAAGGAGACTAAAATGGATTACGAAAATGAAATCATTGAATTGACCGGTGAAAACGGTGATTCTATCAAATGCGAATACCTCGACACTGTGTTAGTTGATGACAGTGAGTATGTTGTACTGCTGCCACTGGACGAAGATGGCTGCAGCTGCGATTCTTGCGGTTGTGATGATGATGAATGCGGAGCAGAAGTTATCATTATGAAAATCGAAAAGAGCGACGGCGAAGAGTATCTTGTCCCTGTTGAGGATGAAGATGAGCTTGAAAGAGCATTTGAAGCTTTTCAGGATCAAATCGACGACGAGGATGAAGACGAGGATCTCTGATTAGTGGCTTGATTATATTTACTAAAGAGAATGAGGTGAGCACCAGGCTATGATAAAAAGAACGGTTTTGTTGTTTCTTCTATCCGGAGTGCTTATATTAGTGTCCGCTTGTGGAGGGGCAACCGTGGAACCGGTTGCCAGCGCCACAGAAACTCCATCGGTTACGCCTATCATAACACCTGAACCAATTATACCGGTTGAAAATCCTGTTCATAATCCGGATTTTGTAATACCGGATTCTTCGGTTAGACCTGTGGCGACAATGATAGATAATCAGGGAAACAGAGTTCTTCCCCAAGGTGGAATCAGTCAGGCACAAATCGTTTATGAAGTATTGGTAGAGTATAATATTACCCGTTATATGGCTCTTTTTTGGGGTACATTACCTGACATGGTAGGCCCTATAAGAAGTTCACGCCATTATTTTCTGGATTATGTACTGGAACATGACGCAATTTATACACATGCCGGAGGAAGTACATACGCATATAAGGATATTCCGAAGCTCAAAATACAGAATATTGACTATCAAGTTCATGGCTCAGCTTTTTGGGACCTCACAACCGATAAAAGCAATTGGCAGGATTCCTATACATCCAAGGAAAGAATAGAAAAGTTTATTTCTGATAAAAAATACAGAACTGAGCCGAAGAAAACATTTCATTTTACATATCACGATCAGTTTACTGTACCTGAAGGTGGTACCCAAGCCGAAGATGTTTCTATAATATTTGATAAATCAAAGGGTAGCAGTAATTGTGGATTTGTATACAATCCGGAGACTTATCTTTATGATAGGTTAAGAATGGGAAAACCTCATATAGAGCGTAATACAAATGAACAGGTTAAGACTACTAACGTAATTGTCTTAAAAATCTCATCTCCTATAATCGAAGGCGATACTTATGGCCGTAGAAACTTATTAAATATTGGGTCAGGAGAAGGCTTTTATATTACAGGTGGCAAGTCAATCCCGATAAAATGGTCAAAGACAGCAAGGGATGCTCAAACAGAGTATACTACCGAAGATGGGAAGCCTCTTGTTCTTAACCGTGGACAAACCTGGATAGAGATAGTACAAAAGCTTGAATATGCTACAATAAAGTAAGTAGAGGAAGAGTAAATAAAAGAAATCAAATCTTTTCAGGTTAATCAGGCCTTACCTGAACAGAAGTTACTTGAATAATTCAACACGTTAAGAAAAGGGACTACCTCAAAAGTTATTTTGAGACAGCCCCTTTAAAATATTATTATCTGTTCTTTTAGTTGTTTATACGAGAAATTATACGGTTAATATCATTTGATTCTTTAAGCAATTCATCGGAGCTCGCGGCAATTTCTTCGCTGTTTGCCAAGGTTTCCTGGGCCGAAACAAAGATATGTTCCAGGTAGTTGTTAGCGTTTTTAATGGCTTCATCCACTTGTAAACCGGCAGCTTTAATGGCTTGGATAGAGCTGATTGAAAAGGTCTGATTCTGGTTAGCCTCCTCAACTGCTTTTTGCGAACTGGTGGCAAGTTTACGAATTTCTTCAGCCACAACTGAAAAGCCTTTTCCATGTTCACCTGCACGTGCTGCTTCTATTGAAGCGTTGAGTGCCAACATATTGGTCTGGTCAGCCACTTGTATAATTATATCTGACATGGTGATGTAATTGTCGACAGCCTTCTCAATGGATAAGATGGAATCAAGAACCGTATTTGACAGTTTCTTAACTTCTGTCAGTTCATCGACCAATTGCCCTATTCCATGTGTATTGCTATCGTTGTTACTGGCTATTTCAGATATATTGTCCCGTATTTCTGCAAATGCATGTATAGTTCTTTCTGCATAGGCTACAAGTTCCTTGGAAAGATCGGTGTTGTTTTTTAGAAGATCCTTGGTTTCATGATAGGAATCCATGTAAGCCTTATGCTCTTCCTTGACATCCATTC
>CAYWXN010000209.1:0-4067 GCA_964462075.1 uncultured Ruminiclostridium sp.
AACATATAGCTATTTCATTTTACTTTATTCTACCCCAACAATTGACGCAGAACCATATTATATTGTATCTAACATTTGGGGTGCACTTCGAACCTGTCCCTTATAGTACTTAGTATATATTTTATAATTATGCTTCCATGGTAGTGAGTAAAACAGGGGCAGTATAAACTCTGGTGCCCAATTCTTGATCCAAAAGATATAAAGCCTTTCCATCCATGCCCATTGCTTCAAATCTACCTTTGTTCTTATTTGCGTTATCCTCTTCCTCAACCTGTTCGTCAATGAACCACTGGAAGAATTGATCCACCTTAAAGTCCTTTTCCTGTCTGGCTACATCAACAATATTGTAAATAAGGGAGGTAACAAACTCTTCATGCGTTATGGTTTCATTTAAAACATCTAAAATTGAATTCCATTCCTGAGGAGGAGCTTTAATGGGCTCTAACAATGCCCGTCCGCCTGTTTTTATGATGTAATTATATATAATCATGGCATGGGCTTTTTCCTCATAGGCCTGAACATAGTACCATTTTGCAAATCCATCGAGACTTTTGGATGAAAACCATGATGACATGGACAAATACAGCTGAGATGAATATAATTCGTGAGTAATTTGTTGATTCAACAGAAGCTCTACTTTTTCTTTAATCATTTTAATATCTCCTTCCGTGTTTAGTTTATTTTATATTTATCCCCAATTAAAAGGAATGATAAACCATTGCAAAACACATTTTTAATATAATTAAGTTGACAAGAAGATACTATTGATATTATAATGACTATAAATATTAAATTAGTCAAATAGTTTAGGAGATGAAAATATGCCGAAATGTTTTTCTGAGAATGAGCGCTCATATATAAGGCAAAGATTAATGCAGGAGGCAAAAAAGAGTCTGATTCAATATGGTGCAAGAAAAACAACAGTTGATGAATTAGTTAAGCGAGTGAATATTCCTAAGGGCACATTTTATCTCTTCTACAAATCTAAGGAGCTTTTATTTTTTGATGTTTTCCGGGCTTTCCATGATGAGATACAGGAAAAATTAACATCAGAAATCAAAGATCTAAAAGATGGAATAAATGCTGAAAAGCTCACAAAAATAATTTTTAACTTATATAAAACAGCCGAAGATTCGTTTATTTTAAAGTCTATAACAAGCGGTGAAATGGAGCTGATATTAAGGAAGCTACCCCCCGAAATTGCTAATGAGCATGCCGCCGAGGATGACTTTAATCTTGAAAAGCTTGTTAATTTGGTTCCTGATATGAGGGATGATCAAGTCCCCGCATTCAGTGCCGCTTTGCGAAGTGTTTTTCTGTCAATGCTTCATAAACACGAAATAGGAGAGGAGTCTTTTGATGATGCACTAAAAATAATGATAAAGGGTGTTGTTATTCAAATGTTTAAAGGAGAATCACTATGATAAGTGTGAATAATCTTAGCTTCAGCTATACAAGGAAACCGTTTATTGAGAAAATTAATTTTGCTGTCAAGCCGGGAGAGATTCTGGGGTTTTTAGGACCATCAGGAGCGGGGAAGAGCACTTTGCAAAAAATATTGACGGGCCTTTTGTCTGGTTATGAGGGAAGCGTTGTAGTAAATGGGGGCGAAGTAAGGCATTCGGATAAAGGCTTTTACGAGAATATCGGTGTAGATTTTGAATTCCCCAGCCTTTATGAAAAGCTTACAGCACGAGAAAATCTTGAATTCTTTTCTTCGCTGTATAAAAAGCATTTGGATATTGACGTCTTACTTGAAAAAGTCGGGCTCTTATATGATTCCGACAAAAAGGTATCTGATTATTCAAAGGGCATGAAATCGAGGCTCAATTTTATAAAGGCATTGTTACATGACCCACAGATTCTCTTTTTGGATGAACCCACATCGGGGCTTGATCCGTCCAATGCCCGGGTAATGAAAGATATCATTTTATCAGAAAAATCTAAAGGGAAGACTATTATACTTACCACTCACAATATGTATGATGCAACCGAGCTTTGTGATAGGGTTGCCTTCATTCTTGACGGTAAAATAAAAGCTCTTGATACGCCTCATAACCTGATTATGTCCAAGGGCGCGTCCAGAATAGCATATACATATTTACAAAATGGCAAAGAGCATAAATCGGAGGTCATGCTTAATAAGACTTCAGAGGATGAAATGCTTGTACGGCTGATTCATAACAATCAACTTTTATCTATACATTCGGGAGAACCCACACTCAATGATATCTTTATGGAATTAACGGGGAGGCAGCTGCAATGAGGCAAAGAGGGTTGCTTTTAGGTGATATCCGTTTTCAGTTTAAGTATGGCTTTCACTCTGTATATTTTATTTTTTTAATTCTCTATATCGCCCTGATATTTATTTTTCCCGATTCTTGGAGACAGAAGGCCGCTATTGTGATGATCTTTACTGATCCCTCGGCCATGGGGCTTTTCTTCATGGGGGCAATTGTCCTTTTTGAAAAGAGTGAAAGGGTATTAAACACGATTGCCATATCGCCTGTAAATGCTTATGAATACGTTATTTCAAAGCTTTGCTCAATAGGACTTATATCAACTATTGTGGGCTTAATTCTTGGTATTGCAGGCAATATAATTTATAAGCCCCTGAGTTTTATTATTGGTATTTTTCTTTGTTCATGCTTATTTTCTTCTATTGGACTAATTGTTGCATGTAAAATCAAAACATTAAATCAATTCATGCTTGCGACAGTTCCTGCAGAAATTCTCATTAATATTCCTGCAGTTTTCTATCTTTTCGGATACAAAAAGAATTGGCTTTTGCTTCATCCCGGTGCTAGTGCAATAGAAATATTCCTGGCAGGAAAAAACATAATGATTGCAATAGCTGTATTGCTCTTTTGGACATTAGTCTTTGCCGCTATTGCATGCGGTGTTGTTAAAAAGATGCTGAAAACAGTGGGAGGTATAAAACTATGAAACCGCTTTTCCGTTGTTTTTACATGTTAATGCGACAGATATCAAAGGATAGTATGCTCTATGCTATATTATTGGCGCCTTTAATAGCAGCATGTGTTTTCCGTTTTGGTATTCCATATGCTGAAGCCCTGCTTTGTGAGTATTTTGAAAAGAGTTCAATACTTGCCGACTATTATCTTTTATTTGATGTTTTACTTGCGATACTGACACCGGTTATGTTTTGCTTTTCCTCATCAATGGTCATCCTAACAGAATATGATGAAAATATAACAAATTACATAGTCTCAACCCCTGTTGGCAAACGAGGGTATATTATTTCAAGGATAGTCTTTCCTACGGTTTTATCTTTCTTTATAACTGCTATTCTTTTAAGTCTGTTTGCATTAACAAAATGGCAGATTCTAATGCTGTTTTTGACTATATCACTGACATGTCTGCTTAGTGTAATAATATCCCTGTTGATTATTTCATATTCACATAACCGTGTAGAAGGAATGGCTATGGCCAAGTTATCCGGGGTAATTTTTTTAGGACTACCCATTCCGTTTTTTATGTCTTCGAATATACAGTATTTGTTTTCCTTACTGCCGTCCTTTTTGATTGGAAAGCTTTGCCTGGAGAAAAATTATTTGTTTGTTATACCTGCACTGATGATTTCTTTTTTAATGATATTAGCTCTTTACAGACGTTTTGAAAGGAAGCTCACATAATATCTATAATTTAAATTGTAGGATCATGGAGCCTCCGGGCAATATAATAAAGATTAAATGCTTATAGAGAAATTAAGCCTAAAGCTGATTTGTAAACAAAAATTATCAAGTTGTATTTGAGTATTAAAATCAAAGAGTGCCGGAATCTTCACACTGTATTATTTGTGGCAATTGCCTGACATTGGGCAGCCGGCGCAGCCTGCACCGCAAGAGCTTTTGTGGTTTTTCTTGTCGCGAATAAGCTTTATAACAACAGTCCCAATAATTACAAACACAATTATTCCGGTTATTATAGAAGTCAGGTTACTGGTTATAAAATTCAACATTACGCATTAACTCCTTTCAGTGATTTAAAGGCAGGAGTTAGATATTTATTCCTGCGGAAAATCATGTAGAGCATTCCGGTTAAAA
>CAYWXN010000210.1:0-3995 GCA_964462075.1 uncultured Ruminiclostridium sp.
TTTTTAAGATTGGAATAGTATGCTAGATATAAGAGAAAAAACCGAGAGATTTTGTTATTACCCATACACATATACGCAAAACGGACTATAGAGTGGCCTCAGGTATTATCCCGGTTCAAAATGCTGGTAAGTTATGCCAAAGCTTGCTAAGCCTCATTAGAATTGATATAATAATCGAAGCATATGGTACAAATATACATATACTTTTAATATAGACGAAATAAAAGGCTTAGTTATTCAACTGAATAAACGGAGGAACCAAGAAATTGGGGTTAATCCATTTTATATGGTAGGGTTACCTATTTACCCGAACCCGTCAGCTAACTCCGGCAGCCTAAATAGGAGGAACACCATGGATAGGCCACGAAAAATAAACTTCCCCTTTTTGATGTTGACACTGCTTTTTCTACTTACCCAAACAGCTTTTGCTATTTCCTCGACCTTATCTTATGATAAAATGAATGGAAATGTGCAAGGAAACCAAACAAAAGAAGAAAATAATTTATCTATAGAAAACGCTAAAGCCAACGCCCTGGATTATCTTATTACAGAAAAAACCGCAGCCACTGCTACTTTATCAGCTCTTCAAGAAGATTCAAATATTTCTCCGGCAGATGATTTTCTTATTACTTCAACAGATTTTAATCCCGACGAAACAGATATGGCTGTTGCATTAGTGACCGATGTCGATGTTCAGGAGCCTGTAGAGCCGACTCCGACCCCGAAGCCGGAAATTAAATCAGTAGTTAAGCACGTTAATGCAGACAAGCTGAATGTAAGACAGGAAGCTTCAAGCCAGAGTAATCTTGTAACTTCGATAAAAAGAGGGGATAAGGTCACTTATTACGAAACAATCGGTGAATGGGCAAGAATTATAACCTGGACTGATAAAAAAGGTTATGTATTAGCCAAACACCTGGTCGACAGTGCTAACAAAGTAGATAAGGTGGTTGTCCAGCAGACTAAGCCCAAAGAAATAGTTGTTGCGTCCAGAGGTACCGAGGAAAAGCCTGAAGAGACAGCTCCTCCGAGTCCCGAAACTGAGAATCTGGCCGATGAAATTATTGCTTACGCAAAGACCTGGCTGGGTGTCCCGTATATATGGGCGGGCAATTCTAAAAATGGCACAGATTGCTCCGGACTTACGTATCATGTTTTTAGACATTTCGGAATTAGTGTACCTCGTTCATCAAGTGCCTATGCCGGAATCGGAACCAAGGTATCACGTTCAGACATTAAGAAGGGCGATATTCTAATGTGGGATACCGATAGAAACGGTACAATAGGGCATGTAGGAATTTATTTAGGTGACGGAATGTTCATACATGCGTCCTCTTCAAAGGGGAAGGTAGTTACAAGATCCTTATCATCCTATAGTGAAAAATATATGGGTGCGAGACGTGTAATTAAATAAAATAAATAATTTTTTAATAGCTCTGGGCAAAATGATAGCTCAGGGCTATTATTTTAACTGTGTATATTGTTTTTTTAGATTTATATGGTCTTATTTAACTAAATATAATAGAATTGAATTTGAGGAGGGAAGTATAAATGGATAGAAAAACCCCTTTATATGCAGTTCAAAAGGCTTTAGGCGCCAGATTCACTTCGTTTGGAGGATGGGAACTTCCGGTTTCCTATACCGATATAATAGCGGAACATCAATTGGTAAGAACAAAGGCTGGCCTTTTTGATGTTTCACATATGGGCGAAATTTTGATTACCGGAAAAGACGCCGTCAAATCATTAAACAGGCTTATATCAAATGACTTAGCACCAGTTCCGGCCGGTAAAATTCTTTATTCTCCCATGTGTTATGAGAACGGGACAGTAGTGGATGACATTTTGATTTATAAATTTTCGGATGAAGAGCTGTTTTTAGTTGTCAATGCCGGAAACACACAAAAGGATGATGAGTGGATAAGGTCTCAAATAACCGGAGATGTTAAGGTGGAGAACCTTTCAGATAACTATGTACAGCTTGCGCTGCAAGGTCCGGAGGCCGAAGGAATCATTAAAAACATTCTGGATAAAGAAACAGAGCTACCGGGTTTTTACCGCTTTATAGAGACGTCTCTGCTGGGTATGAAGGTGTTGCTGTCAAGGACAGGTTACACGGGCGAAGACGGATTCGAAATATATTTATGGCTTCCTAATACTTGTGCGGATCCGGAAAAGCTGTGGAATGGGATATTGGAAGCGGGAAAAGACAAAGGAGTTGCCTCTGTCGGATTAGGTGCCAGAGATACCTTAAGACTTGAAGCAGCGTTGCCGCTATACGGCCATGAGCTTTCAGACAATATATCTCCGTTGGAAGCCGGTTTGAAAACCTTTGTCAAAATAGATAAGGATGATTATATTGGTAAGGCAGCTCTGTCTAAGCAGGTTGAGCTTGGCATAGAGCGCAAACTGTACGGGTTTGAAATGGTTGACAGAGGAATACCGCGAAATGGCTATGATGTTGTAAATGACGGTAGCAAAATCGGCTATGTAACAAGCGGCGGGCTTATGCCGACATTAAACAAAAACGGAGGTCTGGCCTTACTTGATAATCTTGATTTATCAGACGGTGAAACAATAGAAATTGTGATACGTGACAGAAAATGCAAGGCAGTGCTTGTTAAACTTCCTTTTTATAAAAAGAAATATAAGCGATAAGCTTACTTTGCCATTTATCAAATAATAGATTTACAGGAGGATTTTTTATGGAAATCAGAGAAGGATTATATTACTCAAAAGATCACGAATGGGTGCGTGTAGAGGGAGATCGCGCATATGTCGGAATCACAGATTATGCTCAGGATTCCCTTGGCAGTATTGTGTATGTGGAGCTTCCGAACGAAGGCAAAGTTCTGTCAAAGCATGATGTTTTGGGTGTTGTGGAATCGGTAAAAGCCGCATCAGATATTTTTGCACCGATATCGGGAACCGTTGTTGGGACTAATCAAGCCTTGGTTGATAGTCCCGAGCTGATTAATGAAAGTCCTTATGAAAGTTTTATCGCAGTTTTGAGCTTGGAAAAATCAGATGAGCTTAATGAGCTTTTAAGCCCTGCCCAATATGAGGAATTAACAAAGGGAGAGTGAGTAAATTGAAATCATCATACATCCCAATGACAAAGCAGCAACAAGAAAATATGCTTTCAACTGTCGGCGTAAAATCCTTAGATGAGCTTTTTACGGCAATTCCGCAGGAGCTAAGACTTCAAAAGGACTTAAACCTTCCGGATTCTTTATCAGAATATGAGCTAAAAAAGCACATGAATGCACTTGCCCAACAAAATTCTGACACCGGCTGGAATGCTTGCTTTTTAGGAGCAGGAGTCTATGATCATATAATTCCTTCGGCAGTAAAACATATAATATCAAGGCAGGAATTTTATACAGCCTATACACCGTATCAGCCTGAAATAAGCCAAGGCGTGCTTCAATCGATATTTGAATATCAGACTATGATTGCCGAGCTTACAGGAATGGACGCTGCAAATGCATCACTCTATGACGGTGCCACAGCGCTGTATGAGGCAGTTCTTTTAGCAAGTAGATTCAATGGACGAAAAGAAGTATTGGTAGCCAGAAGCGTGAACCCGGAATATAGAAAAGTGCTGTATTCAGGACTTAAATATTCGGGAATTACCATTAAAGAAGTAGATTTTTGTAAGAAGGAAAACAATTGTAATGGTAAAAGCGGCACGCTTAATTTAAAATTTTTACAGGATTTAATAAATGAAAATACATCTGCTATTGTGATACAATCTCCAAATTTCTTTGGTGTTCTAGAGGATATTAAAGCTGTCTCACAAAAAGCCAAAGAGGCCGGATCCCTTCTTATTGCAGTATGCGATCCCATTTCCTTGGGTGTATTCGAATCACCCGGTGCGTTAGGCGCCGATATAGCAGTCGGTGAGGCTCAACCCCTCGGAAACCCCATGAATTTCGGTGGCCCGCTGTTGGGTTACTTTGCTGTTAAAAGCCCATTTGTCAGGCGCATGCCCG
>CAYWXN010000211.1:0-3982 GCA_964462075.1 uncultured Ruminiclostridium sp.
CCCGGTTCGAAATCTTCGATTTCGGTAACGGGTGATGTAATTATAATTGTAATAATTAATCTTAGCAATTATAATTAAATTATATTTTTAGGAAGGTTGTACCTCATGAAAAAAACTCTCTCGGTCTTGATAATACTTATTTTATTGACGTGTATTTTTACCGGATGTAATGGCTCCCAGATATCCGAAGACTATTTGAAACCCTATGAGAGCACTCCTTCGGTTATTATTCTGCCTACTGTGGAGCCTGATAAAATAGAGGAACCTTTATCTACCGATGAACAACCTTCCTACACGGACGAGGATAATGAGACCGAAAGTAAGCTTCCTGAGGGCGGTGCATATAATTCTAGGGATGATGTGGCTCTATATATTTATCAGTATGGCAAATTGCCCTCAAATTATATAAGTAAGAAAGAAGCCCAAAACCTTGGATGGGAGGGTGGTTCGGTTGAACCATTCGCTCCCGGCAAAAGTTTAGGCGGAAGCCGGTTTGGAAACTACGAAGGTCTTCTTCCCGAAAAAGAAGGCCGTTACTATACTGAATGTGACATAGATACCTTGGGTAAATCAAGCAGAGGGGCAAAACGAATCGTTTATTCAAATGATGGGTTGATTTACTATACAGATGACCATTATGAAAGCTTTACATTGCTATATGGGGAGGATAAATTATGAGAACAATTGTGATTGACGGACAGTTTATGACTTCCAAAGAAAATGCCCATAATTATCTTGCTGAAAGGCTGTCTTTCCCCGATTATTACGGGAAAAACCTAGATGCTCTACATGATTGCCTCCTTGATATAAGCACAAAAACCGATATTGTGTTTTATAATAAATGCTACTTGGTTGCTGCATTAGAATCATATGCAAATATCATGATAAAGACGTTTTTACACGCATCCGAGGAAAACGATTTTCTTAGCGTATCCTTTGATATTGATTCCGAAGGCGATAGCATATAAAATATTTCCCGGCAGACTTTATTCAAATCTAAAAGTGCATAAATTATATTGACAAAACTCATTTATTAGGTTAATGTATATTTATACATAAAAATAAGAATGCAATGTATAATTATGCGAATATTATTGGAGGGATAATTATGAAAAAGATTTTTACAATGTTTCTTGTTATTTTAATGGTAGCTACAGTTATTACAGGTTGTGGTTCTAAAGCCAGTTCAGGTGTTAAGGTAATTGATATCCAGCTTACACAGGAAGAATACGCCTTTGGAGTTGACAAAAATCAACCTGAGCTTCTGGAAGAGGTTAATAAGTTCATTGCCAAAATTCAATCAGACGGAACATTTGAAGCTGTCTTGGATAAGTATTTCGGTGACGGCACTCCTGAGCCTGTTGAATCAGCTGAACTTGACAGCAGCAAAGATCAACTTGTTGTTGCTACAAATGCCGGCTTTGAGCCATTTGAATATACCGCAGGTGATAAATATCTGGGTATTGATATGGAAATTGCAAAACTGCTTGCTGATTATCTTGGAAAAGAGCTTGTTATCAGTAACATGGATTTTGATGCAGTTTGTCTTTCAGTAGGCCAGAGTAAAGCTGATATAGCAATGGCAGGCCTTACCATAAAAGAAGACAGAAAAGAATACGTCAACTTCACTAATAAATACTATGATGCTGCACAAAAGCTTATAGTTATGGCAAATGATAAGACCTTTGATAATGCGAAGACTGCAGAGGATGTAGAAGCAATACTGTCAAAGTTTGATAGCAAAACAAAGATTGGCGTTCAGAATGGTACTACAGGCCAGTTCTATGTTGAAGGAGATGCAGATTGGGGCTTTGACGGCTATAAAACCGAGTGCATCGGTTATAAATCTGGCTCATTGGCTGTTCAGGATATGATAAACGGAAATATTAAATATGTTATTATTGACGAGGCCCCTGCAAACAGCATCGCAAAAGCAATTAATGAACTCAATTAGTAAATCAATAAGTTATACATATTGTATATAGGAGGCTAACTCAGGATAACTGTCACTTATGAGCGTAGCGAAGATCTTTATGGAAACATATTAGATTCTTCATTTCGTTACGCTCCATTTTGAATGACTCTCCAATTGAGCTAGCCTCTTCTTATATGCTTAATATAAGTATAAATATCATTTTTTATATGTTATTATTATTGTATAATTACAAGAGAGTTTCTAAAGGAAAGTGCTATGGGAAATTTCGATAAGAAAGTTGAAAAGTTCTGGGAAATATTTTATGCAAACAATGGCTATACAAAAGTTCTTACCGGTTTACAGAATACTTTATATATAGCTATTGTGGGGTTAGCCATCGGAATAATAATCGGTACTGTAATTGCTATAATTGAGGTTGTTCCGAAGTATAAGCGATTGCCTAGGATACTAAATGGTTTCTGTAAGTTTTATGTGGGCATGTTTAGAGGGACGCCGGTTGTTGTGCAGCTTTTGGTGTTTTACTATGTAATCTTTCCGCTGATTGGGATAAAAATGCCGGCTGTTAATGTTTGTGTGCTGGTATTTGGTTTAAACAGCGGTGCCTATGTTTCGGAAATTATGAGAGGCGGTATCATGTCGGTGGATTCGGGACAGATGGAAGCTGCCCGTGCAGTAGGCTTAACCTATAGTGTTTCAATGATGAAGGTTGTGGTTCCTCAAGCAGTCAAAAATATACTTCCTACACTGGGTAACGAGTTTATAGCTTTAATTAAGGAAACCTCGGTAGTAAGCTTTGTAGGTGCTGCTGATTTATATGTTGCCTTCAATTACATAGGCACCAACAGCTATGAATTCATGGTTCCATACCTTGTGATGGCACTGATTTATATTGTATTGGTAATGGCAATAGCCTTGCTGATAAAAATCATGGAAAGGAGCCTAAGAAAAAGTGATAGACGTAATTGATTTAAAGAAACATTATGGCAGCCTAGAAGCGCTTAAGGGAATTACAAATACTATCCACGAAGGCGAAAAAGTTGCCATCATAGGCCCTTCCGGAAGCGGGAAAAGCACTTTTTTGCGTTGCCTAAATTGTATGGAGGACCCTACAAGCGGAAAGATTATTTTCCAAGGTGTCAATATTGCGGATATAAAGGTTGATATCAATGTTCATCGCCGCCATATGGGAATGGTATTTCAGCAATTTAATCTGTTTAACAATAAGACAGTCATTGACAATATAATGCTGGCACCATTATATATAAAGACTCATGATTTGCGTAAAAAGAAAGTAAAGAACTTCTTTATAAAACTTGCTAATATAGTTAACGGCAATAAAAAAGCTTTATATGAAATAAATACTACAGAATCTCAGATCAAAGAAGAGGAAAAAGCCAATGCCATAAGACTTCTTAAGAGAATAGGCTTAGAGGAAAAAGCCAATGTTTTTCCCTCCACACTCTCAGGTGGACAGAAGCAACGAATAGCTATAGTTCGGGCTCTAGCCATGAATCCGAAGGTCATGCTGTTTGATGAGCCTACTTCTGCCTTAGACCCTGAAATGGTAGGAGAAGTATTGGATCTGATTAAACAATTAGCCGATGAAGGAATGACCATGGTTATTGTTACCCATGAAATGGGCTTTGCCAGGGAGGTAGCCACCCGTGTTTTATTTATGGACGAGGGTTTAATTGTTGAAGAGAACACTCCCGAAGAGATTTTTACAAACCCTCGAAATTCCAGAACTAAAGAGTTTTTATCCAAAGTATTGTAATTATGAAATTAATAGTACAATAATAAATTCTCGATATAATACTAAAACAAAAGAACCCGTTACACAGGCTTTTAGCTTGAGAAACGGGTTCCTTGCATATCTTATAGTTTTTATACGGTTCTTGCTTTTGCTTTTGAGTAAACATCAAAAGCAACTGCGGCTAACAGAACGAAACCTTTTATTGCCTGTTGCCAGTCAATTTTAACGCCCAAAATAGACATACCGTTATTCAATACACCCATTAGAAGTCCACCAACAATAGCTCCTATAAC
>CAYWXN010000212.1:0-3969 GCA_964462075.1 uncultured Ruminiclostridium sp.
CCTTCATATATAATTTTGATATATTAAAGGGACTAAAAAAGGGCGGAACCTTTGTGTTAAACTGCCCCTGGACAGAAGCAGAGCTTGAAGAGCAGCTCCCGGCTTCAATTAAGCGTTATCTTGCACAAAACGATATTAAATTTTATATAATCGACGCTATAACAATAGCATCCAGAATTGGCCTAGGTAACCGTATAAATATGATAATGCAGGCAGCCTTTTTTAAACTGGCTAATATTATTCCCGTAGATGAAGCTGTAAATTATTTAAAAAAGTCCATCGAGAAAATGTATGGCAAAAAAGGACAAAGAATAGTGGATATGAACAAGGCCGCCGTTGATGAGGGAATTAAATCTTTTGTGGAAATTAAAATACCGGAAACATGGAACAATGCAGAAGATAGACCCTCGAAAGAAAAAGACGAGCCTGAATTCGTAAAAAATATCCAAAGGAAGATGGCCAGAAATGAAGGAGATGAGCTTCCCGTAAGTGCTTTTGAAAACATGGAGGATGGCTCTCATCCATTGGGAACAACTCATTATGAAAAGCGTGGTATAGCTGTACTATTGCCTTTTTGGGATATAGAAAAATGCATTCAATGCGGCCAATGCTCATATGTTTGCCCCCATGCCACCATTCGCCCCTTTATACTTGATGAGGAAGAAGTCAAAAATGCACCCAAAACCTTCGAAACCCAGAAGGTTGCGGGTAAAGATTTGGGACATTTATCATGGCGTATACAAATAGCCCCTCTGGATTGTACAGGTTGCGGGAACTGTGCCGATGTATGCCCCGCGAAGGGAAAGGCTTTAATTATGCAGCCGGCCGAAGAATTGATAAATACTGAAAGCGAAAACTGGGAGTATGCATTAACAGTTAAGAATAAAGCAGGAATACTCAATACCAAAACTGTTAAGGGAAGCCAATTACTAGAGCCTTGTCTTGAGTTTAACGGAGCATGCCCGGGCTGTGGAGAAACACCATATATTAAGCTTCTAACTCAACTCTACGGTGACAGAATGATGATAGCCAATGCTACAGGCTGTTCATCTATCTGGGGTGCAAGCTCGCCTTCAATAGCTTATAGTCCGAAATCCGATGGCAGAGGACCGGCTTGGGCAAATTCTCTATTTGAAGATAATGCCGAGTACGGATACGGAATGTATCTTGGTGTAAAACAGGTGAGGGAAAAGCTTGCAGACCTTGCTAAAGAAGCCCTTAGCTCTGATATCAATGAGGATGTAAAGGCTGTTTTGAATCACTGGCTCGAGAACATTGACAATGGTGAATTAACTATTGGTGCATCTGATGCTTTAATTAAGATACTTGAAAACTCAGAAAATCTTTCTAACCCAATATTGGCTAAAATTCTGGAGCTGAAGGATTTTCTCGTCAAAAGATCTTTCTGGATAATTGGCGGCGACGGATGGGCATATGACATTGGCTACGGAGGACTTGACCATGTTCTTGCCTCGGGTGATGATGTAAATATCTTTGTGATGGATACAGAAATCTATTCAAACACAGGCGGGCAGGCTTCAAAATCCACTCCCACATCAGCCGTAGCTAAATTTGCCGCAGCCGGTAAAAAAATTAAGAAGAAGGATTTGGGCCTTATGGCTATTAGCTATGGTTATGTATATGTAACGCAGATAGCTATGGGTGCTAATATGAATCAAACCATCAAAGCAATTGCCGAGGCTGAAAGTTACAAGGGACCATCCCTTATAATTGCCTATTCGCCATGTATAAGCCACGGCATTAAAACCGGTATGGGAACAAGTATGCTTCAGGAAAAACGTGCTGTTGACGCGGGTTACTGGCAATTGTACAGATATAACCCGATGCTTGCCGAGGATGGTGAAAATCCTTTTATCCTTGAGTCAAAGGAACCAACAAAGCCATATAAGGACTTTATAACCGGCGAGGTTAGGTATTCATCCCTTAAAACCGTTTTCCCTGATATCGCAGATGAAATGTATGAAATATCTGAAAAACACGCAATGGAACGCTATAATAACTACAAACGCATGGCGGAGCAATGAAAAAATTAAGATGCCGTAAGTGAGTCAATGCGCCGCTCCGGCAATCCATACGGGATTTTAGTCGCGTAGCTCCGCAGTCCTGCTCCGCTGACGCTATTGACCCACTCACGGCATAACCATACTTAACTGTTTTAGTCATCCTGAATGATACGTTCCGTATTTCAGGAATGCACTTTTCCCACACTTATTTTTGGTTTGAGTCCACATGTTCTTTAGCATTATCAACCTGTTCTTCGCTGGGCATTGTCACTTTTGATACTTGCTTAGTAGACTCAATATTCGCCCATGCCGCTGTCTCATGCCTCTCAATGGGTGTAGCCATATTTTTTCCCTTGAACCTATTGCCAGCCATAAAAACTCCCCCAAACAGTATTTCGTTATTTTCATACTGCCCAAGTTCGTAATTAAGTATACACAGAAAAACGTTAGTTGCTTTTTCTTAATGAATATTATTAAATTTCTGTTTTCTAAAGGCCATGCAAATTGCAATATTCATTAAGGCCTTGCCTTATTCTTATTACCATAAAACACTTTAATAAAAATAGCTGTTACTATGACAAGCCCGGCCACAAGACCAATAAATAGCCATGAACCATTTCTCTGTACAAGTGTTCTATCGGGTTTTGATGCAGGAATCAACCCTTCATAATCCACCTTTATAGTGGGCAAACTTTCGTTATTAGGATCTGTCAAGCACACCCAGCCATTTCTCCTTGCCATATAGTATGCGAAGTAAGCCCATTTTTCTCCATCATTGTCTGTGTACATATAAGAAAAATCCGGTAGATATTCCTTTAATTCATTCATGTATAAATGACTGGAAATAACATCGGACCCAGGATATTCCCATACTACAATTTTATCCTCATATTCATTTGGATCAAAGCTCCCGTCGTAGTCTACAAACTCTTTTTTATGGTCCTCATGAAAGGATATATGGTCATAACGGGCTATAACCTCATCCATAAGCATCCAGCCAGTTTTATAACTCTTATCATTAAACTCTGTTATTCCCCATTCTCGGCCGGATTTATCCTCATAAGTAAAGCGGATGTGGATGTTCTCACCGTTTTCGAGATCCGTAACCACTTGTCTGGATTTAGGATTTTCATAAACCGTGACATATCCCTTCTCTCCATTGGCAAAATATGTTCTGCCTACATATTCACAGTTCTCTCTCTCTTTCTCGTAAAAGCTATCTTGAGGCTCCCAAATCACGTCCCCATAAACAAATGTAAAATTCCATGTAATTGCTAAAAGGCACACCATAAGAACCGTTAAAACCTTTGTAAATGTAAACCTTTTCATTTATAATCCTCCCCTACCTTTAAAATATAGTATTAAGAATCAACCCTGTTCCGAAAGAAAAAATATTAGCCAAAGCCGAGAATAAAAATGGCTTATGTGTAAAACTGGCATATTTTCTGTAGTATAAGCTCTCTATAAGTATTACTACAAGCTCTATAGGTATTTTTATAATAAATACATTCATTTGTGTGTAAACAGTAAAAAAATAATAACATAATACAGCCGCAGGGTTAGTAAGCAAATTTACTAAAAAAACTAAACCTAAATGGCTTACATAATCTTCAAGGCCTAGGAATATTCTTTTTCCGCCTTGTTTTGTAAGTACCAAACTAATACTCCTCTTTCACCTATGATAGACATTATAGGGTTTTTTTGCTAAAATGATTTTATTATCATTAATAATACATTAGACACGGGGGTACAAATTATGACTGAGGCTGAACTTGTAGCAATTATAGAAAGGGCTAAGGACTTTTTCAGGGAAGAAATTGTGCCAAATCACTTTAAAAAAGCAAAGCAATGTGTAAAGTTGAAAAGTTTTAGGCTAAATCCATTCTTGGATAAATATAAAGCTAATTTTATTACAGGTAATAATGAACCAAGAAGTATTGCTATG
>CAYWXN010000213.1:0-3965 GCA_964462075.1 uncultured Ruminiclostridium sp.
GTGTTTGAAGTTGATATACAAAATGCAAGAGTATTCTACTATTAATGTTATGAATAAAACCTGTGTTAACAAGGTTGGAATAGCAAATGAAATCCTTATGCATTTGCGGGCTTCAAAAAAGTTTCAGAATGAGGTTTCTTTGAATGAGCCGTTGGGAACAGATAAGGAAGGTAACGAGATCGCTTTGATCGACATATTGGGTAGTGAGGATGAAGATGTCGAAGAAAAGGTTGATTTAAAACAAAGAATAAAAAAATTGTACCGTCTTATAAAATGCGTGCTTGAAGGCCGGGAACAGGTTATTATCCGGCTGCGTTACGGTTTGTGCGGAAATTGTGGAAAGACCCAGCGTGAAGTGGCTGAAAGTCTGGGTATATCTCGTTCATATGTCTCCCGAATCGAAAAAAAAGCCCTGACAAAGCTACATGAGGGATTAAACAAATAGACGTTTAAGTGTCTTGCTCGTCAGAAACCGAGTCTGAATTCTTACTTAAATCACATGTATCGGCAGCCTTACTCTTATATGAAAAATTATGGGCTACCCAGTTCTTAAAGGTATCAGCCTTTGCCATACCTTCAAATATATACTTCAGTGCTACAATGCTCAACGGACCGATAAACATTCCCGCAACGCCCCATATTTGTAGACCTATATACATGCCGGCCATAGTGAAAAGAGGATGCACCCCTATTTGCTTTCCCAGTACTTTAGGTTCTATAAGCTGCCTTACAAAGAGAATAATTACATAAAGCAAGGCTAATGAAAGCGCTAACTTTGTATTTCCAAGGACCAAATTAATAATTGCCCACGGAATCAATACAGTGCCTGCGCCCAGTACGGGAAGTACATCTACTAAAGCTATAAGTAAAGCAACCAGCAATGAGTTGTTAATACCAAGTATCCACATTCCGATTAATAATTCGGTGAAAGTTATACTTGTTAATATAAGCTGTGCCCTAAGCCAACCGAAAAAAGCCGAAAACACATTCTTTGTTATACTTTTAGATTTATTAAGCCAATTGGCGGGAATCTGCAAATCCAGAAATTTCATTATATTATTTTTATCGCTGGACATAAAATAAGTTGCTAAAACTGTCACTAATATGAATATCAAGATTTGAGGAAGATACAATGCAACTTGTACTGATGCCTGCACCCAATCAACTATTTTGCCTAAAACACTTTGTAGATTATTAGTGAGTTCTTGAATTCCCTTTTCGATTAAGTCAGTAACCTGGATCGGAAGCTGTATGAAAATTCCGTCTATATTCTTGACTACTCTATTAAAGAACTCGGTTAAAGTTTCCATATTGATTTCCAGGCTTAAATAAACAGCACGAATTTCTCTAATTAGTCTGGATATCAAAAACCCGATAATTGAACCGATAAAACCTAAAACAAGCAGTATTGAAAAAACCGTTCCGATTTTTCTGGGGATTTTTATTTTATTTTCAACGAATTTCACTAAAGGTTCAATTAAAGATGCAAAGAAATACGCAATAATGAAAGGTAATATATACTTCCATATCCGTGTAAACAAAAAAATCAAAAATATAGCCAGAAGAACTTTTAAAACAGCTGACAGCGTTCTTTTTAATCTCTCAGACATATACACTCCTTATGTTTCTGCAACTTTTATATCCAACTAATTTTAATTTTATACCATAAAGCTTTCGTATGCTCTCCTTACATAGGTCAATTTGCCTTCGACTCTGGTGCTCTCCATAAGAGATATACCGTTTACTCTGAAAGAATGTCTGATGCTGTCATATATTTCGTCATCGATTTTGTTTGAACTAAGCGTAGCTTCTCTTATCAGAGTAATGTGCGGCGTATAATAGTTTTCTTTTTTAATTGTCATTATCTTTTCCAGTCCGGATTCTATATCATTATAAAGGCTTACTAAATTTTTATTATATGAAAGCCCTGCCCATACTATTTTTTTGCTTCCTTTATCGAATTTACCAAGTCTATCCAATTTTAAAACAAACAATTTATGATTTACCGAAACTTTTTTTATCAAATTGCATATGGCAAAGTAAGCAGACTCATCGATCTCACCTAAAAACTTAAGTGTGAGGTGGAGATTATCGATTCGTGTATATTTTCCCTTTACATCCTTGCCTTTTAATTTCTCCTGGACCTTTGCCAGAATATTGCGGGTTTCCTCATCAAGTTCTATTGCAATAAAACATCTCATATAATTAATGAATCTTCCTTTTTATCTTTACATGTATTTTATATAAAAAACCCGGTATTAACTCAAGTTTTTACCGGGGTTTTTAATACTTATTCTTCTTCATCATGAAGGTGCTCATGACGGAAATCTTGTGAACCGCAGCCACCGCAGCATCCAGCACAACCTTCATATCGATCATCTTCGGCAAGACCGTTTTTAATTTTGTAATCCTGTATTGCAGCAGCAATTGCTTCCTCGGCCAATACCGAACAGTGAACCTTCACCGGCGGCAGCCCGTCAAGGGCTTCCATCACTGCTTTATTGGTAACCATCTCTGCCTCTTTGATCGTTTTTCCGATTATCAGTTCTGTAGCCATACTGCTTGTTGCTACAGCTGCTCCGCATCCAAAGGTTTTAAACTTTGCATCCTTTATGATACCGTCTTCGATCTTTAAATATATTTTCATTATATCCCCGCATTTGGCATTACCAACCTGGCCTACACCATCAGCGTCTTCTATCTCCCCGACATTTCGAGGATTTGAAAAGTGATCCATTACTTTTTCACTATACATTATAGCTCACACTCCTTTAGCAAAATCCTCATATAGAGGCGACATATTACGAAGTTTATTTATAATTTCATCCAAGGAATCAATTAAATAATCAACTTCCTCCTCGGTATTAATTTCCCCGAATGACATTCTCAAAGACCCGTGGGCAATTTCGTGGGGCAGGCCTATTGCCAAAAGCACATGGGATGGATCAAGGGATCCTGAAGTACAGGCCGAGCCGCTTGAAGCCTTAATTCCTTTCATGTCAAGCATTAAAAGAACTGACTCACCCTCAACAAACCTGAATGAAACATTTAAATTCCCCGGCAAGCGTTTTTCCAAGCTCCCGTTTACCCGGATATATGGAATTCTTTCTGTAATCCCTTTTAAGGCTCTGTCTCTTAAATTACTCAACTTCTTATAGTGGGCGTCCATATTTATAGTAGCCAATTCTAAAGCTTTCGCAAAGCCGACAATAGCCGGAACATTCTCTGTCCCCGCGCGCCTGTTTCTTTCCTGGTGTCCGCCGTGAACAAAGTTCTCAATCCTTACGCCTTTTCTGATATATAGCATACCAACCCCTTTAGGACCGTAAAATTTATGTCCGGAAACCGATAAAAGATCAACTCCTAAATCCTTTACGTCAATGGGGATGTTACCGGCAGCCTGTACGGCATCTGTATGAAACAGCACGCCATGTTTTTTACATACCTTCGCTATTTCCTTGATTGGTTCTATAGTACCAATCTCATTGTTTGCCATCATAATAGTAACCAATACAGTGTCTGGACGGATTGCCCTATCCACATCCTCCGGATTGATCAAGCCTTCATCATCAACCTTAATATAGGTAATATCATATCCCTGCTTCTGCAAGAATTCACATGTTGCCAAAACGGCCGGGTGCTCTATATTAGAAGTTATTATGTGCTGACCCTTTTTCTTTAAAGCCAACGCCGCACCTTTTATAGCCCAGTTATCGGCCTCAGTGCCCGAACCTGTAAAATAGATCTCGGAAGGTTCTGCTGCCCCAATGGATTTCGCAACACTAATACGAGCATCTTCAACAGCTTTTCTGTTTGAACGGCCTATTGAATATATCGATGACGGATTACCATATTCTTCTGTAAAATAAGGCTTCATTGCTTCGAAAACCTCTGGCTTAACATAGGTTGTCGCAGCATGATCTAAATATATAATTTGCTTTTGCATATTGTCATCCCTTTCTGTT
>CAYWXN010000214.1:0-3939 GCA_964462075.1 uncultured Ruminiclostridium sp.
GGCCCGCTGTTGGGTTACTTTGCTGTTAAAAGCCCATTTGTCAGGCGCATGCCCGGGAGAATAGTTGGAGAAACAACCGATTTACAAGGCAGACGTGGATTTGTCCTGACGCTTCAGGCCAGAGAACAACATATAAGGCGTGAAAAAGCCACCTCTAATATTTGTACCAACCAGGCTTTATGTGCCCTTGCCGCAGTAAATTATCTATCACTCATGGGTAAGGAAGGCCTTAAAGAAGTGGCTGCCCAATGTATTAATAAGTCTGATTACACATATCATGCACTTCTTCAAACCGGGCAGGTTTCAACGGTGTTCGAAGCTCCTTTCTTCAGGGAGTTTGTGGTAAGGCCCGGAATAAAACCGGATGTCTTAAATGAGGTGCTTTTGAACGAGAGCATCATAGGAGGCTACGATTTGACGGCTGAATATCCTGAGCTTGAAGGCTGCTGGCTTGTTGCCGTAACAGAAAAACGGTCTAAGCAAGAGATTGATGATTTCGTGTACAAGGTCAATTTGATTTGTCAGGGAGGGATAATAAATGATGAGGGATGAAAGACTGATATTTGAAAAATCAGTGGAAGGCCGAATCGGATATTCTCTTCCTGAAAATGATGTCCCGGTTGTGGATCTGGAAGCGGTTTATCCCGGTGAAATGCTTCGAAAAACTGCTCCTGAGCTTCCCGAAGTATCGGAAGTGGATGTAATACGCCACTATACCAGCCTCTCAAAAAGAAATTACGGAGTTGATTCAGGATTTTATCCGCTTGGTTCCTGTACCATGAAATACAATCCAAAGATAAATGAGGATATAGCGTCAATGGAAGGCCTGGCGCAAATGCACCCTCTTCAGGATCCTCAAAGCGCTCAGGGGAATTTAGAGATCCTTTATAATATGGATCAGTATTTATCTGAGATCCTCGGGTTGGAAAGGGTCACGTTACAGCCGGCGGCAGGAGCTCAAGGCGAGATGACCGGTCTTATGATAATCAAGGCTTACCATATGTGCAGACTTGATATCAACCGCGTAAAGATAATCGTTCCCGATTCATCTCACGGAACAAACCCTGCGTCGGCGGCCCTTGCGGGTTTCGAGGTCGTGCATATCCCTTCCGATGAAAAAGGTTGTGTAGATATCAAGGCTCTTGCGGATATTTTAGATGAAACCGTGGCCGGGCTTATGCTGACCAATCCAAACACAATGGGTCTTTTTGAGGAAGATATTCTTAAGATATCCGAGATGGTTCATAACTGCGGCGGTCTTCTTTATTATGACGGAGCCAATATGAATGCTATTATGGGGATGGCTCGTCCCGGTGATATGGGTTTTGATATCGCTCATGTTAATCTTCACAAAACCTTTTCTACTCCCCACGGAGGAGGAGGCCCAGGTTCCGGACCTATCGGCGTGGCGAAGGAGCTAGTTCCGTTTCTTCCGGTGCCGATAATTGAAAAGATAAATGATTATTATGTTCTGGACTATGATAGGCCCCTATCTATAGGCAAAGTCAAATCGTTTTACGGAAATTTCGGAGTGATCCTCAGGGCGTATGCATATATTCGCACTATGGGTGCCCAAGGGTTGAAAGCGGCATCTCAGACTGCCGTCCTCAATGCCAACTATATCAGAAAAAAGCTGGAGGACCTTTATGAAATTCCGCAAAACAGGGTCTGTATGCATGAATTCGTTCTATCGGCGCAAAGACAGGCAAAAAACGGTGTTACTGCTTTGGATATAGCAAAAAATCTTCTTGATGAAGGAATTCACCCGCCTACAATATATTTCCCATTGATCGTTCATGAGGCAATGATGATCGAGCCCACCGAGACCGAGAGCCCCGAAACTTTGGATGCCTTTATTGAGATCATGAGAGGATTTGCCATAAAGGCACAAGAGGATCCGGAGAGTTTGAAGCATGCCCCTAATACGACCTACGTATCCAGACTGGATGAAGTTAAGGCTGCCAGAACCCCGGTTTTAAGGTGGAAAAAATAATTTTAGAAATATTTTCATAAAACCTGAACCAATACTATAGAGCTACGTCTATAATTAGAGGTAGCTCTATTCCATTAGATGACAATATTGTAATTGATAATAAATTAACAATATGATATAAAAGAAATCATATAAATGCTAAACAGGAGCAAAAGATGATCGAACAAGTGAGAATTATTACCACAGATATACAAAACCCCTGGATCAACCTGGCTCTGGAAGAATACTTACTTATCAATCATTCAAAAAATCAGGTTATACTATTTCTTTGGCAGAATAAAGATACGGTGGTTATCGGAAGAAATCAGAATCCATGGTCAGAGTGTAATCTCCCTTTGATGGAAGAGGACAATATCCGTCTTGCACGAAGGATCACCGGGGGCGGAGCTGTTTTCCACGATATAGGGAATCTAAACTTCTCATTTATACTAAACAGGGAAAACTATGATGTAGGTCGTCAATGCAATGTTATAATAAACGCACTTAAGAGCTTGGGTATCAATGCGGTCAAAAGCGGGCGAAACGACATGACTGTTGATGATAAGAA
This sequence comes from uncultured Ruminiclostridium sp., assembly GCA_964462075.1. Lineage (GTDB taxonomy): Bacteria > Bacillota > Clostridia > DSM-8532 > DSM-8532 > DTU059. Next base: position 2,541 of record CAYWXN010000214.1, read on the forward strand.
GTTTTCAGGCAATGCTTTTGGATTTAGAGGCAATAATGCGCTGCATCATGGAACAATTCTCATCGGAGCCGATAAGGATAAGATGTCCAGATATCTTACCGTATCACTTGACAAGATCAAAGCTAAGGGAGTTGCCTCGGTTAAGAGTCGTGTAACTAATTTATCGGATATAATGCCGGATATCACGGTGGATATTGTTAAAGAGGCAGTAATAAAGTCTTTCACCGAAGAATATGGCTTAGCCGATGAGAAAGTAGATTTTAAAGCTAATGACAAAAAGATGTGGCCAAATGATGCGGATTTCAGAGATATAATGGCCAGGAACAGCTCGTGGGAATGGTGTTACGGCGAGACCCCTGATTTTGATATCCATCTTAAGAATAGATTCTCCTGGGGAGGAATAGAACTATACTTTAAGCTGGACGAAGGAATTATAAATAAAGCCGAGATCTATTCAGATGCGTTATGTGAGGAGATCATAAGCGGACTGCCCGAGCTGTTTATTAATACTCGTTTTGTCGGCAAAGAGCTGTCACAAAAACTTAATAATAGTAAGGGTGCTCTGGCCGGCCTCTTGAAAGACAGTGACAGTGAGGATATGGTATTGAATGATTTGGCCGGTTGGCTCTCAAATGAGCTTTAATAGATTCTGATAATAAACATATATATTTAAATGGACTGTCTCATAACGTAACAATGACATTTGAGACAGCCGCATGCAAGTGGAGGATACATATGTCCGCAATGATTACCTTAAAGGATATATATAGGGCGTATCGTATGGGGCAGGAGAAGATATTGGCAGTGAACGGCGTCAGCCTTGAGATAGAAGAGGGCGAGATTTGCTGTATGAAAGGGCCATCAGGCTCCGGAAAATCAACGCTGCTGCATCTTATGGCCGGACTCGATAAACCCTCTAAAGGTACCATAACAATAGGCAAGACCAGAATTGATACATTAAGTGAGAATCAACTGGCTCTTTTCAGACAACGCTATGTCGGATTCATTTTTCAAAGTTATTATCTGATTCCCACATTGACAGCGCTTGAAAATGTCGCGATGCCTCTTACCTTCTGTGGTATACCCAGAAGCAAACGCATAAAAAAGGCGAAAGAGCTTCTTGAGAGTGTCGGGTTAAAAGACAGAATGAAGCACAAGCCTTCGCAGATGAGCGGCGGGCAGCAGCAGCGTGTAAGTATTGCCAGAGCCTTCGCAAACAATCCCAAGGTTATCTTTGCCGATGAGCCCACGGGAAACCTTGATACAGCCACTACATTTGAAATGATGAATCTGATGACCGATATGGTTAAAACCTGGAATCAGACCATGGTAATAGTAACTCATGATAATGAAATATCCGGATACGCTTCGCGCATTATCAATATTCGCGACGGCAAGA
>CAYWXN010000215.1:0-3928 GCA_964462075.1 uncultured Ruminiclostridium sp.
GACGGGGATAATTATGTCTATTATGGCTGTAATATTAACAAAAAATAAAGTTCTGGTAGAGGCAGGCAAGCCTATATCAGAACTATAAGCAAAAGGTGAAATCTTTATGATTTTAAGATAATGTAGATCTATTGGTCAAAAAAAGAGGGATAAATAATCTTTTTGGAGAGGAATATTAATTATATGGATATTGGTATTATTGGCGGAGCAGATGGCCCAACTACAATTTTTTTATCATCTGACACTAAATCCTATACAATTATCGCGGTTGTTGTTCTTTGTATTATAGTATTAGGAGTTTTTATTTGGATAAAAAACAGAAGAAAAAGTTGATATGAGTTATTAAAATTTTTAAGTTTATAACTAATAGCAAAGAGGAAGAAAAATGGGGAACAAAGGAAAAGGCATCCGAGAAAATTATACTCACACAATTTATGCATCGTATATAGGATACATTACTCAGGCAATTGTCAATAATTTTGCACCATTGCTGTTTCTGACCTTTCAAAATATGTTTCAAATATCGTTGGGAAAAATTAGCTTACTGGTAACAATAAACTTTGGCGTTCAGTTAGCTACCGATATGTTAGCTGTAAAATATGTGGATAAAATAGGGTATAGAGCATCTGCGGTATTTGCTCATATTATGTCTTCTGTTGGGCTCATCGGACTTGCTGCTTTTCCTTATATCTTTCCAAGTGAGTACATAGGTCTTATAGTTGCTGTTGTTTGTTATGCTATTGGCGGCGGTTTAATTGAGGTTTTGATAAGCCCGATAGTTGAAGCATGTCCGACCGAGAGAAAAGAGGCTTCTATGAGCCTACTTCACTCTTTTTATTGTTGGGGCCACGTATTTGTAGTATTATTCTCCACTTTGTTTTTCTCAGTATTCGGAATTAAGAATTGGCGCATTTTAGCCTGCATTTGGGCTATAATTCCCTTAATAAACAGCTTCTACTTTTCGAAGGTGCCTATTGCTACTTTGGTTGATGAAGGAGAAAGAGTGCCTCTTTTGGAATTATTTAAGAATAAACTGTTTTGGTTATTTATTCTTCTTATGATCTGTTCAGGAGCATCTGAGCATTCAATGAGTCAATGGGCATCAGCGTTTGCCGAGTCAGGTTTGAAAGTGTCAAAGACAATTGGTGACTTAGCGGGCCCATGCCTATTTGCAACACTTATGGGGATTGCAAGAGTGTTCTATTCAAAATATAGTGAAAAAATTAGCTTACCCAGGTTTATGGTGGGAAGCGGCGTTTTATGCGTAATAGGATATTTAATGGCATCATTATCTGAAAACCCATATTTTGGATTTATAGGCGTCGGTATTATCGGATTATCAGTTGGAATATTATGGCCGGGGACTTTTAGTATCGCCGCAAAGGGAATCCCGAAAGGCGGAACTGCTATGTTTGCATTACTGGCTTTAGCCGGGGATTTGGGATGTTCAACCGGACCGACTGTTGTTGGATTGGTGTCGGGAGCATATAATGATGATTTGAGAAAAGGAATATTGTATGCAATACTATTTCCAATCCTTTTGTTGACTGGGTTAGGTTTGTATAAGAAGGTAAAAGTAAAGACGGAATGATTCAGCATAACATAAATATCTAACTAGAACATAAATATAAAAGCTATGTGCTTAGACCTTTAACCTGATTTTGGTAACGTCAGCGCAGGAATATATTGCATATATGCTTTGAGTGGTATATATGCAGTCTTTTACTTTAGCCATTTAACCTGCGCTTTGTTCCACCTAAAATATATTACAGCGGCTACCCAGGAGCGGGGAATGATCTTTCCGAGGAAGGAAAGGGTTCTATTGAGTAAACCGGGAATATATATGCTTTTACCTTGAAGAGCATGGTTAATAGTCTTTCGTGCAACGATCTCCAACGAGTTTGTTGTGGCATTACCCCAGAAACCTTGTGCTGCGATACCGCACATTGCTTCTTTAGTAGTAACCAATCCGCCGGGACACAGGGTTAAAACAGTTGTATTCTGATTTTTAAGCTCTTGTCTGAGGGCTAAAGCAAAGTCAAGAAGAAATCTCTTTGATGCGGCATATGTTGCCTTTAAAGGCATTGGGTACATTGATGCAAGGCTTGACACAAAAATTAGGGTAAATTGTCTGCTCTTCCTTCGGCGCAATAATATGTCATGAGTAATCCTCAAGGTAGCTTCGTTATTAAGTGCAATAATTTTAGTAATCTTCTCCCGTTCCTGTCCGAGAAAACCACCTTCGAAATCTATGCCTGCAACACTAATGAGCATATCAAATCTAATACCATGCAAATCGATAAGAGATATTAGTTCGTCAACACTTTCGGCTTTAGTTAAATCACAGGCTTTAGCTGCAATACATACTTTAAATTGTCTTTCCAGACCCTGTTTCAGTGATAATAACCCCGCCCGGTTTATATCAGTCAAAAATAAATTGTATCCGCGAAATGCACATTCAGCAGCTAATACCCTTCCCAGGCCACCGCTTGCTCCTGTTATCATAACATTCATAACTTTTTCTCCCATCTATCATATGAGATTCCGCATAACTTCTGGCTAAGCATAAACAGTTTGTCTGCATTTTCGCTTGTAACTTGCCTGCTGTACTCTTTTTCCTTACATAAACAATAGTACAGTCCCGGAGGGGCAGGGTGCTTATCAAGTAGTAACTCATAAGTTTTTGCCGGAACTTTCGGTGAAACGCCATGTTTTTTACGGATTGACCAAATAAGGTTCACAAGGCCTCCGGTTTGTTTGTTTCCGATATCGGTTTTGACCAGTCCGGGGTCTACAACATAGGCCTTGACACCTGTATTTGTAAGCCGATCATTCAGGCCTTTGGCAAACAGAATATTGCATAGTTTAGACTGCTTATATGCGGTCAAAGGATTATATCTTTTTCGAAGCATAATATCTTTCCAGTGTATCTTAATACCCTTATGGGATTGCCTGCCTGTCATGATTATCCGCCCTTTTGCCTTAATGATAAAGGGAAGAAGTCTATAGGTAAGTAAAAACCCAGTAAGATGGTTTAGTGAAAATTGTTGCTCATACCCCTCGTCAGAAGTAGTGTACCAGCTTCTGACACAACCGGCGTTGTTTATAAGTCCATAGAGCTCGCTGTTTATACTGCTTTCAAGATAAGCAGCAATTTCATCTGCAACACGGTTTACTTCATTTTGCTGTATAAGATCAGCTATAAAATAAACTATTTTTGCATCTGGGTTTTCAGAAAGTATCAATTCTTTAGCGCGATCACAGTTAGTCTTGCTTTGTCCTATGCCAATAACAAAGAAATTCTTAGATAAAAGACGGGCAATTTCAAAGCCTATACCGGAAGATGCGCCTGTTATAACAATTGCTTTCATTTTGTAAACCATCCCCATACATGCCAAAATTCAATATTACCTGTTAAAATTACTGATAATAAATACCCCACGACAAAGCTGACTGCGAAGACAATAAGAGAAGATAGTACAAGCATCCTCATACGACGTTTAAGCCTGGCAGACAATAGGGGATACGCCGGCAAAGAAGGAAGTGTTGCCTTCCCGGTCGAACCGGCTATAGCGTTGACATGGAATCTCTTGTAAGAACGCATAAGTTGTCCGGTAAAGACTACGAAATATATACACGCCGCTGCCGATAATACAGCCAGTGCCAACAGTGAAACTGAGTAGATAATTGCACACAAATAAGGCATGCCTGGAATAAGATTATTAAGATTGTAGCCACCCAAGAGGCAGATGCCGATAATGGCCGTTGCAATAGTAACAATTCCCATGACTGCTGCAAAAATAAAGAGAGTCAAAAAGAAAACACCTACAAAAAGATCAGCGAATATTATTCCAATAATAGTTACGATCTTTCTCCCTCCATATTTATTTTGTGTAGCGTTTGGCATAAATTGTGATGCCAGTTCAGA
>CAYWXN010000216.1:0-3902 GCA_964462075.1 uncultured Ruminiclostridium sp.
GTTCCGCAAGCAGCAAGCATTCCTACTGACATTGCAATTACAAGTAAAACAGATATTAGTTTTTTCATGTAAATTTTCCCTCCTATTTTATTCTATTGATTTTATCCTACATTTAATTTGTAAAAAAGTAATGGAAAATCACTTAAAGATGATGTATTATTTATGCAAAATAGCTTAAATACTTTTATTATATATATTTTTTTTAGAAATACATGTAAAATTTATCTATAAACTTCATTATATACAATTTAATAGTTATATAAAGTTGACACTAAAAATAATTCAAGTTACATTAATAACTAAATAAAGGATATTTCCCGCCTTATAGAAGACGGATTCCATTATTGAACATAGTTGGGAGGAAGCTGTATTGCATAAGAAGTTCCGCACTGTAAAAAGTCATATTATAATTGTGATGATAGCATTTTCTCTAATTGTAACAACTTTAATATCGGTTTTCAGCTTCTATTTGTTGTACATATTTCAACGAAAAACAACTATACAGTCGGTAGAGTTTAATTTACAACTTGTTTCGAGTGTAATTGAGCAGGATTTGCTGGATCTAACTTCATTTGCAAAATGGTTTGGCGTAAGCACACATGTAACCGATTATATTGAAGCTCCCGGAGATGCCAAGAAGGAAGGTGTCCGCGCGCACAATCGTGCACTTGAAGAAAACCGTAATAATCGGGCTGGGCAATATATGCGACGGGTTGTGGTGGTTGATAATTCATACAGTAAAATTTTACAGATAGATAATGCCCCAAGTGCTTCCATTCCCGTAAACATATACAATATCAAATTGATAAATAATATATGTTCAAATAATTATTCAGAATGGGGAGAAATCGCTACTGATCCCTTTGCCTATGCAGGTTATAATGATATAATACCGTTAGTTTGCCCTGTATACAGCCCTAAGGACCGCAGTATAATCGGCACTGTCTTTATGGCTGCAACAACTAATCTTGTTACCGATAAGCTTAAGGGCTACCATGTGGCCGATGATTCCGAGCTTTATCTTACTTTAGGAGAAAACTTCTATCTCTTAGAAAACAGCAAATTCATAAAAACCGATAATAATTTTGAGTTTATTAAAAATATTACGAGCGATCCTACAAGCCAAAAAACCAAGGCAGCTACAGTACGCGACAATGACGGTAAAAAAGTTATTTTGGTTAGCTATCCTGTGCGTAGTGGTATTGCTCTTACACAGGTTATTCCCCAAAATCGGATAATGCCGCAGCAAGGTGCATGGTTCTTGCTTCTGGTTGTTTTATGCGGACTTATTCTTTTACTTGGTATGTTTATAACCTATAGCCTTGATCGTAATATAAGCCGTCCTGTAGCAATGTTAAGAAAGAAAATCAACGCAATTGCAGAAGGTGATTTCTCCATTGCACCGGAGCTTGAATCTGATAGCGAATTAGGGCTTGTAGGCCGAGGAATTAATAAGCTTTCAACTGATGTTGTATTGCTTATGGATAGACGAATCTCTGATGAAAAACGTCGGCGCGACCTTGAATATAGGATGCTTCAAAGCCAAATTAATCCGCATTTTTTATACAATACATTAAACTCAATTAAAATGATGGCCATCATACAAGGTTTTAATGGTATTGCTGAGATGACCACTTCCCTTTCACGCCTTCTAATGTCGGTTTCAAAGGATCTGCGTAAAGTTGTTCCCCTTAGAGATGAGATTGCTTTACTTGATGAATATATAATTATTCAAAAATATCGCTATGGTAATTCTATTATTTGGGAGAAAGAAATTCAAAATGAAAACTTACTTGATGTAGCAATTCCAAGGTTTTCGCTGCAACCTATTGTTGAGAATTCCATATTTCATGGTGTTGAACCAAAAGGCGGCGGTATTATAAAGCTAAAGATAGCGCGAGAAGAAAATAATGTTATTTGTGCCATAATAGATAACGGTATTGGTATGAAAAGTGATATAATTAAGGAGTTATTAACCAACGACCACAAAACTCAAGGTATGTTCAGTAAACTTGGCATTCATAATGTAAATGAGCGCCTTATTTATGCTTTCGGCATAGGATATGAGCTATCCATTGATAGTGTGGAAAATCATGGGACAACTATGACTATACGACTCCCTATAAACAAAAATAAAATTAGTATAGAAGTTCTTGATGATAATTTAGATGAAAGTGACGATAATTTCAATGATTAAGATGTTAATCGCTGATGATGAGCCCCTTGTTTGCGTAGGAATACAATCAATGCTGCAATGGGATAAGTATGGTATTGAAATAGTAGGCACAGCCAGAAATGGTCAAGTAGCAGAGGAAATGATTGAGCAGCTAAGACCCGACATAGTGATCTCGGATATTAAAATGCCTGTTAAAACAGGACTTGAGCTTGCCGAAAAATGTGTTGAAAAGTATGGGCGCATCCCGCTATTTATTTTTCTTACAAGCTATGAGGAATTTGAATTTGTAAAAAAAGCAATGCACCTTCAGGTGGTAGATTATCTTATTAAACCGGAACTTTCTTCAGAAACTTTGGCTATTGCAGTAAAAAAGGCAATAAACATAATTGAAAGATATAACAAAATAAGCGGCGATATACAAGATTCACAAATCAGTATACCGGTACTGCGAGAAAAGTTTTTTATTCAGCTTTACAATAATCTGTTCGATAATAATGAACAATATGAACGCCAAAAAAAGGACCTCGGTATAAAGTTTACGGCCTCATCATATATTGCAGCTTATTGCGAGATAAACAAAGACGAAGCATCCAACGTCGCAGATGACAGCCTCATTTCACTATATACAGGCACTATACAAATGGTGAAGGAAACTTTACATAACATCAATAGTTATTATATGACTGTTATTGATATGCGCCATTTTATCATCACATTCTGTCTTAATGGAGATTATACAGAATGCCGCCAAATAATCGAACAAGCGCTAAATAGAGCTAAAGGTGCCGTATACAGCTATTTTAATATAATATTAAAAGCTGCTGTAGGAAATATTGTTAATAATCCGCGTAATTTAAGCGAAAGCTATATTTCAGCCGTAAATTTTTTCAATAATACCTCTGATGATAACCCAATAGTATTTTTTGAGGAAGCAAACTCCGAAAGATATCACAAAATGATAATCAGCAAGGTACAAAAATATATTCTCGATAATTTACATACGCGTCTTACATTGAACTCAGTTGCGGCGAAATTCAACTTTAGCGCCAACTATTTAAGCCAACTATTTGCAAAATACTCAGGTGAGCGCTTCGTAGAGTTTATCTCCGACGCACGCATAGCTACGGCTAAAAAAATGCTGATTCGCGGTGAAGGTCATATTTATGAGATTTCACAAAAGCTTGGTTTTGACAGTGCCTTTTATTTCAGTAAAGTTTTTAAAAAATATGAAGGTGTTTCACCGCGGGAATACCTGAAAGCCTTGAAGGAACAACAACGGGGTAAATCTTGAGTATCCATTTTTATCAATAAGATTATAATGCTATTTTCTTTTAAAAATGATAAAATAATTAAAAACAAATGACGAGGTGTTAATTTTTGAGTACAAAAATGAAATATATTGTAATAACGATATTAATTAGTATTATCACTTTATTAGCTATCATTTATTTAACTAGTCAGGATAAAATATTCGGAAACGATCAGGCCGGTATATCTCCAAATCCTGCCGTCTCGGAAAGCCCTGTTTCAACACCGGTACCTACGCCTACTCCCACCCCTTCCCCCTCTGTTACTCCTGAACCGGTGCCCACGCCAATTACAGCCACTATGATTGCGGCAGGTGATTGCGTAATACATGATGATCTTCAAATGGCGGCAAAAATAGAGGGTGAGGACCGATACGATTTCACACATATGTTTGAAGAGATAAAGCCTTTCGTTGAAA
>CAYWXN010000217.1:0-3892 GCA_964462075.1 uncultured Ruminiclostridium sp.
CTACGCAATGTGGGAGGGAGCTTTCCCGCTAATGTTTTACCACAAAGGAGTGAATTGAAATGAAGAGAGGCAAGAAATATCTTGAGAGTCTGAAGCTTGTTGATAGAACAAAATTGTACGAACCGACAGAAGCTATAGATTTAGTGCAAAAAACTGCTCCCGCAAAATTTGATGAGACAGTGGAAGCACATATTAAGCTTGGTGTTGACTCCCGTCACGCTGATCAACAGGTAAGAGGTGCGGTTGTTCTGCCCCATGGTACAGGTAAAACCGTAAGAGTACTTGTATTTGCTAAGGGTGAAAAAGCTACCGAGGCCGAACAAAACGGCGCGGATTTTGTAGGCGCCGATGATCTTGTAACAAAAATCCAAAAAGAAAACTGGTTTGAATTTGATGTTGTCGTTGCAACTCCTGATATGATGGGTGTTGTAGGTCGTTTAGGCCGTGTTTTAGGTCCTAAAGGTCTTATGCCAAACCCTAAGGCAGGAACAGTAACCATGGATATAGCAAAAGCTATTGCAGACATTAAGGCCGGTAAAATTGAGTACCGTCTTGATAAGACAAACATTATTCACTGCCCCATCGGCAAGGTTTCCTTCGGAAACGAAAAGTTACATGATAATTTCCATACTCTATTGGATGCTGTTGTTAAGGCTAAACCTGCCGCTGCAAAAGGTCAGTATCTAAAGAGCGTAACAATTACATCCACCATGGGACCGGGTATCAGAATTAACCAGCAAAAAGCTCTTGACTAATTGTAATTGATACTGTAGAATACCCCATGTAATAATTTCATATTTGGCTGTAGACAGTAGGAATCGGGAGCTCAGGTTATGAGGAACCGATATAACGTAAATCATCCTACCGAGGTATTCGTGAAAAAGGTATAATGCCCTTTCATAGTCTATGGTTTGATTATGGAAGGGTTTATTTTTTAATGACGATTAAGGAGGTGCACTAAATGCCCAGTGAAAAAATTCTTAGCCAAAAGAAAGCTGTGGTTGAAGAGCTGGTTCGAAAGCTAAAAGATGCAAAGTCAGTTGTTTTAGCCGATTACAGAGGTCTAACGGTTGACCAGGACACCAAACTGCGTAAAGCATTGCGTGAGGCAGGCGTTGAATATAAGGTCATTAAGAACTCTATTATCAGTTTTGCTGTTAAAGACAGTGATTTAGAAGGGCTCAAAGAATATCTTGCAGGCCCGACTGCCATCGCAATCAGCTCAACTGATCCCGTCGCTCCATCAAAGGTTCTGGCAAAATATGCAAAAGACTATAACAAACTTGAGATAAAGGGTGGTATGGTCGAAGGCAATATTCTTGATGTAGCCGGAGTACAGGAACTTGCTTCAACACCATCAAAAGAAGAACTGCTGGGAAGGCTTATCGGAAGTCTCCAAAGTTCACTATATGGTCTTGCTGCTGCTCTTAATGCTATTGCAGATAAGCAGGAACAGCCTGCTGATGCCGAGGCATAATAATTGTTAAAAACGAAGTATAATTATATTGTAATGGAGGATTTTAAAATGAGTGAAAAAATTACAAAGTTTATTGAAGAAATCAAAACTTTAACTATCCTTGAGCTCAGGGATCTTGTAAAAGCTATCGAAGAAGAATTCGGCGTATCAGCAGCACCTGTTGCAGTTGCTGCAGGACCTGTCGCAGTTGCTGCCGGACCTGTTGAAGAACAGACAGAGTTTGCTGTAATTCTTAAGGATACCGGTGCTGAGAAAATTAAAGTTATCAAAGTTGTACGTGAAATTACAGCTCTTGGCCTTAAAGAAGCAAAGGAAGTTACAGAAAAAGTTCCTAGCACCATCAAGGAAGGTCTTTCCAAAGATGAAGCCAATGCTGTTGCTGAAAAGTTTAAAGAAGTTGGCGCAACAGTTGAAATTAAATAATATTGCAGAACAAAATAAGAGAGAGCATTTGCTCTCTCTTTGCATTTAACCGAAAAACCTAATTTAGATAGGCCGACCGTCATAATAGTCACCGGGAAATAAATCAAGATCATCATCCGATATTTCTAAATCATTAAAGCAATGTAGGTCTATACCCAGTTCAAAGTCATCGAGACCGCTCCAATAGCCTACTTCATCATATTCCGTCTCTTTATAATGTCTATGCCTCCATACGCGGAATAAAAAACCCGAGATAACGATAGAAATTATAACAGCTCTTGCAAGAAGATTCCCCTTTATCAAGGCAAAGATAACCGCTACCAAGACAGGAACAATAATCGCTAATTTTAATAATTTTGTATAAAAACTTTGTTTTATCGCCGGACTCATAATTTTCATCTCCTAAAATTTGGTTTATCCTCAAAGATGAAATACGCATTTAAATACATTATACAATAAAAAAATCAATAATAGAAGAAAATTAAATATTTGGTAAAGAAAACAGCTACAATTCATGCTATTCCAAGGATATTTTTAATATCATCAAAACTATGATTGCTGCTTGTAATACCCATTTGATTAAATTCGGTCACATCAAAAATTACATAACTAAAATAATTAATTCTCTCACTGTCCATCATGATATTCAATTCATCCAACACCTTACGTGCTTCATTGGTATTTTTCAAGATCATGTATCTAACCCCGCAATCGGGTATTAATTTTATAAAAGCTTCATTCTTCCACACACTATCAGGAACATAAACAGTAACAACATGGTCATCTTCGGTTCTCTTTAGTCCTAACAAAGAGGAGAAAAAATCTTGCTTTTGAGTTTGGCTCTTTTTATAGGAATATTCAAGATTCATATTTTTGATTTCAGAAATAAAATTTTCCGGTATAAATTTTTTACTTTTTTTTGATTGTAAAATCAGTGCAGTGTCTATTTCAATTACAATATCATTATCTCCTTTAAGCAATGATAATATTTCATAGCTAATATTAGAATCAGATTTTCTGTCTTCTGCGTTGTAGGATAATGTATATTGAGGTACGCCGCTATTTGCTTTGGCCCTATTGTCCACAAGCTTCATTTTATAATTTGCCATAAAATATCATACTCCCTTTTTTACAATTAAAGATAATTATATTATATCAGTCTTTTAGGAATATGTCCCATGGGCTATAATAGAAATGATAAAATTTTTATATGGAGGAAAGAACCATGAAAGTATATGTTATGCTGGCCGACGGGTTCGAAGAGCTTGAGGCGTTAACGGTAGTTGATGTCCTGAGACGCGGTGATGTCGAAACAGTTATGGTTTCAATAAAGAGCGATAAAATTGTTCTTAGCTCTCATAATATTCCGGTAGTAACTGATATAACGATAGAAGAGCTTGAAATTATGCCGGAGGATATGATTGTTATTCCCGGAGGAAAGAAGGGGGTACAAAAACTCTCAGAGTCAAAAGAACTAAAAGGCCTTCTATTTAAGCATCATGAGCAAAAAGGTTTACTTGCGGCTATATGCGCTGGACCAACCATACCCGGTAAAATGGGACTATACAAGGGTGTAAATGCTACATGCTATCCGGGGTGTGAAGATGATCTGATCGGTGCCATAATTTCAAAGGACAATGTGGTTATAGACAAGAATTTTATTACTTCACAAGGCCCCGCAACCTCTCTTGCATTTGCCTTCGCATTGCTGTCATTGATTAAGGGAGAAACCGCCTCTAGAAAAATACAAAAGGGAATGCTTTATAATTAAGTTTATCCTACCTCTGAGGTGTTGAGTGGTGGGTACTGTATCCCTCGAGTTTCAATGATTCGGTACCCCTTCGAAATCTTTGATTTCGGTAACGGGCGATGTCATTCAAATTGTATAATGCCATGGAAGGTATGACGCTTTTTTTGGTGTGTTTCACTCTTGTTGATAAAAAGTAATTCATATAAAATGTATTTGTTAATACTACAAAGAAAAATTGAAAG
>CAYWXN010000218.1:0-3882 GCA_964462075.1 uncultured Ruminiclostridium sp.
ATGATTTCAGGGCTGCTAGGACACACAGATGTTGCCTTTACAGCAAACACTTATACCCACATTTTTCAAGATGAACAAATTGAGTCAGTCGCCGCCCTCGATGACCTAATTGAATAAGCCCACAGAAAAACTGTCTTTGCTAATGCAAGGGCAGTTTTTTTATACTCTATTTTCAAAAACTCCTGTCAAACTCCTGTCAAAATCAAAAAAAGTTTCAGAGTAAAACCTCTGAAACCCTTTATTTACTGGAGCCCTCAAACAGAATCGAACTGTTGACCTCATCCTTACCATGGATGCGCTCTACCTACTGAGCTATGAGGGCATTAAACTTGCTGGAGCGGGTGAAGGGAATCGAACCCTCGCAATCAGCTTGGGAAGCTGATGTTCTGCCATTGAACTACACCCGCATGTACAAAAGACATGCAGCGAAATATATTCTAGCATATGCTGAGACCTTTGTCTAGTCTTTAGATACAACAAAATAGTATCGGAATTCACGGTAAAAACTTTTTATTCATCCTCGTAATAATAGTCCTCATCTTGCTTTTCCAGCTTTTCTCTGATGGCTATTACATTTTCCTGAATCGAGAAAACAACCATAAATATTTCAAACAGCACTCTAAGGATAATTTGCAGAATAAGCGTTCCCAAAAGCCCTACAAAGAAGTTTGCCACAAACATGGCAACTATTCCTACCACCACGAGGACAATGGCGAAAGCAATATAGAGAATTTTGGCTAAACCGCTACCCAACATTACTCCAAAGTTCAGGACATCCTGTATATAATCGGAAGTTTTGTTATATCGTTTTTGCTTCCTGGGTACCAGGAATAAAAAGTAAATCCAGATAGCTACGATAACCGCACCGGTCAGAATATATGCAAATGACCCGCTCAGCGTATCTGTGATCTTGTCGGCCATTGAAAAGAATCCGAGTTTTAAAAAACCTTCCATAGATTAACCCCCATTTTTGTTCCGTTCTAGAATTTCGGTAGCAAGCTTTACAGCTTTATATGCATCATTGCTATAGTGTGCGCCAAAGCTTTCTGCAAAGCTTCGGTCTACGACCGCTCCCCCTACCATCATATGGCAATTTAAGTTTTCACTCTTCATATTAGACATAACTTGCGGCATTTGGTTCATTGTTGTAGTCATAAGGGCTGAAAGTGCTATGATATCCGCATCATTTGTCTTTGCCGCATCAATTATCCGGTTTGATTCAACGTCCTTTCCTAAGTCTATCACATTGAACCCATAATTTTTAAGCAGCATGGCTAAAATATTCTTCCCTATGTCATGGACATCGCCCTTAACTGTTGCTATTACAATGGTACCTTTACTATCTATTTTATCCTCATTACTCTTCTCAAGCTCCGGAGCAAGTACAGCCATAGCCTTTTCCATAGCTTCAGCCCCTCTTATGAGCTGAGGCAGAAAATATTGTTTTTGTTCGTAGCGTTCTCCCACCATCTGAATTGCGGGAATCATTTCTTCATCAATTATTTCTTTGGGCGGCTTTCCGCTTATCAGCGCCTGTCGTGCCATCTCCCCGGCGGTTGTTCTATCCCCGTTTATTATAGCATCATAAAGGGATTTTAAACCAGATTCCTGTGGTTTTTCTGCTTTTTTCGATGTATTGCCTTGCTCACTAATTTGTCCCGAATAATGCTCGATATATGAAATCCCGTTTTTATCCCGTGAAATTAGTGCATCTGAGGCCTTGACTCCTTGCATCATCTGCTGATTGTTCGGATTTAAGATGGCAGAAGTCAAGCCGTTTGCAACAGCCATTGTCAAAAAAGCGGTGTTAATGCTTTCTCTTGAGGGAAGACCAAAGGATACGTTGGAAAGTCCTATTGTGGTATTTATTTTATAAGTTTTCTTACACCATGATATAACCTTCAAGGTTTCAAGTGCGCCGGACGGATTTGAGGCTATAGTCATTACAAGACCGTCCACAAGGATATCCTCTTTACTAAAGCCTATTTCCCTCGCTTTGGAATAAACCCGTTTAATTATGGCAATTCTCTCTTCGGCGGTCTCGGGCACTCCATTGTCATCAACAGGAAGCAGAACAAACATTGCGCCGTATTTTTTTGCCAAAGGAAGCAACGCCTCTATTTTTTCACTTTCCCCGGATATCGAATTAACAACTGCCCTTCCCGGATATATTCTTAATGCGGCTTCAAGCGCCTCCGGGTTTGAGGTGTCAATTAAAATAGGAGCTGATACCGCATTGCATACCGCATTAACCATGGCCTTTAAGGTTTCTTTTTCATCTATTCCGGGAACTCCGGCGTTAACATCCAACAAAATTGCGCCGGCTTCGGTTTGAGCTCTGGCAATTTCTGAAACCGCGTCCATGTCGCCGTTTAATAAGGCTTCCTTCAAAAGCTTTTTACCTGTGGGGTTCAATCTTTCACCGATAACGGTAAATGGCAGAGTACCGTGAATCTCAATAGTTTTTCTGTTTGAGCATGCCAAACTGTAGGGCTTGCGCTCAGCCTTTACAGGCTTCATACCTGAAATAATCTCTTTTACTCTTCTAATGTAGTCAGGAGTTGTGCCGCAGCACCCACCCAAAGCATTTACGCCTGCTTCAACCAATTCCTCTGTATAAGATGAAAAGCTTTCAGAATCCATGTCAAATATGGTTACACCGTTTTTCAGCCTTGGCTTCCCTGCATTTGGCTTTGCTATAAGGGGAACCTTGGCATAGGGCTTCATTTGCTTGACAATATCCACCATTTCGGCGGGGCCGCCGGAACAATTACATCCCACCGCATCGGCGCCTAATGATTGTAACGTCACTAAAGCACTTAACGGGTCGCTTCCCATCAAGGTGCTTTGACCTTCAAATGTCAGTGTGACCATAACAGGCAAATCACAGCTTTCTTTTATTGCAATAAGAGCCGCCCTGGCCTCCTGCAGATCCATCATGGTCTCTATGACGAATAAGTCTACACCACCGTCTAAAAGTCCCTTTACCTGCTTTTTAAAGCCTTCTACTGCTTCATCAAACAATACACTTCCAAAGGGGTATAACAAGCTGCCACAGGACGAAATATCACCTGCCACAAGGGCTTCTTTACCGGCCGCTTCCCGGGCAATTTGGGCAAGTGTTCTATTCAATGTATATGTTTCGTCTGCGATACCATACTCTGAAAGCTTAATAGGGTTTGCCCCAAAGGTAAAAGAATAAATTATATCTGATCCTGCTTCAACATATTTTCTTTGTGTATCTCTTACTAGATTACTGTTTGAAACGGCCCATTTTTCGGGGCATACGCTGCTTGGCATACCTGCCTTCTGAAGCAGGGTTCCCATTCCTCCGTCTAAAAGTATCAATCTATTTTGAAACAGCTTCCTAAATTCCTTTTTTGTCATGTAACATCAACCTCTATCCTTGCTCTTAGCAAATACCGGCTATTGCAAAAACTGACTTCTCCGGTATAAGTAAACAGGCCTCATTTAGTATTATTCCTAAGTCTTGTGCGTTCAATAATCTATAAAATTCCTTCTGCTGCGAAATGTCAAAATCACCATATCCGGGACTGAAACGCATTTTAGTTAAAACCTTACCTTTTGGTCTTAAATTTTGCTCCACCATAGCCATAACAAAGTCCAGAGCCGAATCGGTAATTTCGGATGCCGCTGCATCAACTACGACAGCTTCGCTCATTTTACCCTCTTCCTGTTTCCTTTCAATGAGCTCCATTATTTTTACTCCCCCTGTAGCGCCCATTATCAAAGCTTGACGGCTATTCTTTAAAAGCTCCGAAAGCTTTTGTCCTGAAAGAGTGGTGCCGTCCTCAAGAACAATTAGAGGAGAGTTTATATTTGTGATATCAATAATACGGTATGCTGCTGTGATAATTAAGG
>CAYWXN010000219.1:0-3878 GCA_964462075.1 uncultured Ruminiclostridium sp.
AAAAGGTGATAAAGTTGCCATATTAGCCCCCAGTATGCCAAAATGGGGCATTGCCTATTTTTCGATTGTATGTCTGGGTGCCATCGCTATCCCCTTGCTTCCCGATTTTAACAAGAGTGAGGTTGAAGGCATTATCCAGCATGCAGAAGCTTGCTTTGCGTTTGTTTCAAAGAATAATCAGGACAAGCTGGCAGATTGCACGACACTGCAACACATTTATTGCTTAGAAGATGATGCTTTTCTGACAGGTGAATACCTCCCTGAAATTGATACACCTATCGATCTTTTTGCTGAGCCTATAGACGAACAGGATACCGCTTCTATAATTTACACGTCGGGAACAACCGGTACTCCCAAGGGCGTCGAGCTCTCTCACAAGAACATTGCGTTTATGGCGCATCAAAACAGGTTAGTCCAGGACATTCACCCAACTGACACTTTCTTATCCATTCTGCCCATGTCCCATGTTTATGAATTTTCAATAGGATTCATCTTTCCTATGATGCAGGGGTGTCACGTGTGCTACCTCGGCAGAGCGATTGCAGTATCATCTTTACTGCCTGCGCTGAAAACAGTTCGGCCTACCATAATGCTCAGCGTGCCAGCTGTAATGGAGAAAATATATAAAAACAAAATTGTTCCCACCTTCGAAAAGAATAAGCTTGTCTCAAAATTGTATAAGGTTGCGTTCATCCGTAAGATTCTGCATCGTATCGCAGGGAAAAAACTTATGGAAACCTTCGGCGGCCGCATTCATTTCTTTGGTCTTGGCGGAGCCAAGCTCGCTCCGGAAGTAGAGCAATTCTTAATGGAGGGCAAATTCCCTTATGCCATCGGATACGGCTTGACAGAAACCTCACCGCTGGTTGCCGGTGCCAATCCTAAAAAATCACGTTTTCAATCTGCCGGTCCTAAAATGGAAGGTATCGAGATGAAGCTGATTGACATAGATCCCGTTAGCGGAATCGGGGAAATCGTTACCAAGGGGCCTCATGTGATGAAAGGCTATTACAAAAATGAAGAACTGACAAAATCGGTTTTTACCGAGGATGGTTTTTTCAAAACCGGCGATTGTGGTTCAATTGATAAGGACGGGTACCTCTATATCAAGGGACGTAACAAAAATATTATAGTCGGAGCATCAGGGGAAAACATTTATCCCGAGGATATCGAATTTGTGCTGAACAAGCATCCTCTGGTATTAGAATCCCTCGTGATTGAACGGGATCAAAAGCTGGTTGGTTTGGTTAAGTTAGATGAAGATTCCATCGGCAGTTCGGATCTTGCACCTGAAAACTCTGAATTGGGCCCCTATGCCAAAGCACTTGCCGATATCCGATCTTATGTCAATTCTCAAGTTAACAAATTTTCTAAACTGAAAGCCATTGAACGCATAGCTGACTTAGAGAAGACAGCCTCACAAAAAATCAAGCGCTTTCTGTATAGTAACAGCGGTAAAGAAAAAACCTCGGATGATACACCGGAGAAGAACGATACCCGTGAGAAAAAGGATCCATGAAGTTTTAGCTATTTTTCCAACAGCCACAGTCCCGCTAACGCCACAAGAACGCCGCCCACATCTATCAAGATGTGTTTTATATATGTTCCTTTTTCCCAGCGGCGGGGGCTGCCGTTAAAAGTCATTATACCGATACCCACGATGATTATGATGTAGCTGAGTATTTTCATGCTGTTTCCTCCCGATATTTTACATATTTTGTCCGGCACATTGAGCATTAACTAAAGCAGCTCTATTCATATTTGCTTTCTTAAAGCTTATATAACTCCAAAGCTAAGATCGTAAACGTCATAATAAAGCCCATAATCATTGTTATAATATATGATGCCTTTTGTATTTTACCACATAAGAGCTTCTTTCTGTTTTTGAAAAACAAGATAGCATAAACAAACGGAATCAAGCATAAGACAATACTTGCGATTACGTAAGGAATAAACCACACTGTAATAGCCTCCGTTGAAAACAACATTCCGGCGACCTGATTTATTATGAAAACAAGCGCTATAATTGCAGCACACAGCATGAGCTGATATTTTTTAAAGGAATCTTTTACATGTTTTTTCTTTTTGAGTTTTCGTATAATGAATCTTATTAAATTACTTATAAGAGTTATTCCGCTCCACAGTAAAGCAAACATATATAGAGCTAAGGCCAGCATTAGAATAGTTGTTTCAGTATCTAATTTTAGTGTATCTCCATAAATTGCAGATAACATTTTTGTTCCGCCATCATTTGAGTATCTGGCAAGAGAATCCATTCTCGTTGTCCCTGCCTCATGGGTCAGAATAAATGTATTTGGTGCAATTTGGTTTCCTTCTATTTTAAGCATGTCGAATAAATTTGCTTTAAATCCACCATCGCCATCATCCAAATACACCCTTAACCCAGTAAGTGCGTACATCTTGCCGATGCCTTCCTTGATGGTTCTTCCGGAGTAATATAATCCCGAAATCTTTGATGCATCCTCTCGTCCTTCCTTTGACGCCATTTGACCCATTTGGCCAAATACCATTTGAGGTAATCCGTAAGTGTAAGTAGCCTCACCCCCCTGATTAGCCATAAGAATAAGACCCACTCCGGAGACAGGATCTACCAGTAAATATGAGGAATTCATAATTGTATTTCCACCATGGCCTAAAGCCTGTACATTATATTCATGTGACCAGAAGCCATGGTTATTGTAATCTATATCTGTTCCCGGAAAAGTAAGACTGGGAGAAAACATTTCAACATGTGTTTCACTTTTCTCAAATAGTTTTGCTGCTCCTGCGCTATTTGGAATGACTGCCTGTGCGAATTTCAAAAAATCGTCAATGGTTCCTGCAGTCGAGCCGGCCGGATATATGTTTAAATAGAAAAGCCCATCTCCAATCGGAGTTAAATCGGATGAATATCCCTCCTGCTCAAGTAACTTTGATTTTACCCATGGATTATCAATATATAGGGGTGATACCGAAGTGCGTTCGATGCCTAATGGCTTAAAAATATGATTCTGTACATATTCGTAAAAAGGCTGTCCGCTAATTCTCTCAACAATATACCCAGCAAGTGCTACACCCCAATTGGAATAAGCACAAACTTTCCCCGGGGCGTTTATTTGGCGAGGTTCGATCGTTTTTAGTGCATCTTCCAATGATAATACACTATCGGCATCTTTTGCACACATTTGGAAAATAGCATCTTCCCAGCCTGCATTATGATTCATCAGATTTAGCATTGTAATGGGCTCATCATATTTAAGCTTCTTAAAGAAATCTTTGGGCAGGTACTCTTTAACATCCTCGTTTAGATTGATTTTACCCTGTTCCCAAAGTTGCATAACGCTCACCCATACGAGCAGTTTTGAAACTGATCCCCATTCGTATACTGTTTCGTCATTAACAGCTAAATTGTTTTCTATATTTGAATATCCGTATCCCGTTTTATATATTGTTTCCTGCCCGCGAAAAACGGCAATTGATACCCCTGCAGTTGTATCCTTGTGCTCTTCTATGTATGTATTTATTTTTTCTCCTATCTGCGAATCCGGAATGCCGGATGGCAAAGTTTGCTCCATAGCAAATGCACCGGTGGTAATAACTGAAAAACAAATTACTATAATAAGAAAGAATGAAATTAATCGGTACTTCATAAGACTATCTCCCCACATATTCAGCTTTGATGTTTATTTTTACATCAGGCTATTTAATATCGAACGTTAAAACTTCGAAAGTAATCATATCTTATCATTCTTAATAAATATAAAGGGAAACATTAGAATTTCCTTAGTAGACCATTAAATAATTTTCACACACAAGGAAAAACGGTTCTATAATAAATGTTGGGGTGCTGAAAGATTAAGAAACAATCAGTGCTCCAA
>CAYWXN010000220.1:0-3877 GCA_964462075.1 uncultured Ruminiclostridium sp.
TCTTTGATGCCTGCTTCAATTTTACCTGCACAGCTGACGCAGCTTATTCCTTCTAATTCATAGTCCCTCTTTATTGTCATAATAATCACCTGCTATCCTTCCGTTATGTGTTCCATACCCATTTCGAATATTTGTTTTATGTGACTGTCGGCCAATGAATAATATACTGTCTTTCCCGATCTTCTATTACGCACCAGCTTCGAGGCTTTCAGGACCCTAAGCTGATGTGAAATGGCTGACTGGGTCATGTTAAGCAAGTAGGCAATATCACAGACACACATCTCTGATTTAAAAAGAGCCCAAATAATCTTTATTCTGGTCGAATCACCAAACACTTTAAAAAGCTCGGCCAAATCATAAAGATTATCCTCTTCAGGCATATTCTCCTGAACTTTTTTAATTATGTCATCGTGAATAATCACTTGTCTGCATGTTGCGGCATTTTTCTTTTTATTATCTGTGCTCATATTCATACACCTCTTTAAATATTTAATAATGGGCTTTTACAGGCTATTAGCCATAAAATAAACATATGAACATTTGTTCATATGTTTATTTTATACCCAATTAATTCAAATTGCAATAAAAAAATTGACAGCCGAAGATGTCAAGCATCAAACGGCTGCCAATGAAGCTCTAATGTAGCTGTTCCAAGGGAGGGCTCACTCCTGCCCGTGATCCACCTTCCTGATATGGGCTCTTTTAATCTTTCCGCTGATAGTCTTTGGAAGCTCGTCAACAAATTCTATAATACGGGGATACTTGTATGGAGCTGTAACACTTTTCACATACATCTGTATCTCATGTTTTAGTTCGTCCGAAGGAGTATAATCCTTGCCCAGAATAACCGTAGCTTTGACTACCGTGCCTCTAACCGGGTCAGGAGCACCTGTTACTGCGCATTCCACCACAGCCGGATGCTCTATTAATGCGCTCTCCACCTCAAATGGGCTTATACGGTATCCTGAGGCCTTAATAACATCGTCATTTCTTCCTACAAACCATAATAGCCCGTGCTCATCCTTATACACAACATCACCTGTATGATATGTATTGTCATACCAAACCTTTTTTGTACCCTCTTCATTCCGGTAATAGCCGTTAAAAAGTCCCACAGGTTTGTTTGTATCTACGTCCCTGACAACAAGTTCACCCTCAACACCCGCAGGAACAGACTTTCCGTCTTCATCCACAACATCGATATTGTAGGCCGGATTCGGTTTTCCCATAGCTCCGGGATCTATATCCAACCATTCATAATTTGCTACCATAACAGTTGATTCGGATTGTCCAAAGCCGTTTAGTATCTTCAGTCCGGTTTCTTTTTCAAATGTATAGAATACCTGAGGATTCAAAGGCTCACCGGCGGTTGAACAATGTACTAGAGAAGATAAATCATGTTTTGATAGATTCTGTTGAATCAAGAATCTGTAGATGGTCGGAGGCGCACAAAATGTTGCGAGCTTATACTTCTCGATCATATGAAGGAGTTTTTCGGCATCAAACCGCTCCATGTCATAAACAAACTGAACCGCACCACAGATCCATTGCCCATAGAGCTTTCCCCAGCCAAACTTAGCCCAGCCTGATTCAGCAACAGTAAGGTGAAGGCCGTTTTCAACTACCCTTTGCCAATACTTTGCTGTAATTATATGTCCTAAGGGATATGTAAAGTCCTGACAAGCCATTTTAGGCATACTTGTGGTACCGGAGGTGAAGTATATCAGCATTAGGTCAGAATTACTTGTATCTTCGCTACCGATAGGTCTCACCCAGTTTTCCGAGGCATTTTTTATCTCCTCGTCATAATTGATCCAACCTTCATGATCTCCGCCAAGTAATACTGTGCTTTCAAGTTCAGGTGATTCAGGGCGTGCTTTTTCAACGCTATCAATAACCTCAGGCCAGTTATATGAAACTATCATTTTCACACCCGCAGCATTATTCCTATAAATGATATCTTTCTCTTTAAGCTGATTTGTCGAGGGAATATATACGGCACCGATTTTACATAGAGCAAAGCAGAAGAAATAGAACTCATAGCGCCGTCTTAATATAAGCATGACTTTATCGCCTTTTTTGATCCCGTTGTTCTTTAAAAAATTGGCTGTTTTATCAGACCAGTATTTTAAATCAGCGAAGGTAAAATATTTAACTTCACCATGGTCGTCACACCAGACTAAAGCCAGCCTTTCCGGCTCAAGTCGGGCGTATTCGTCAATAATATCATAAGCAAAATTGAACGACTCGGGAACATTGATTTTCAAGTTTTTTGCAAAGTCTTCATAGCTTGTAAATTCTTCTTTATTTAAGAAGCGATGTGCAAGATTCATCTAATATTTCCTCCTATAGTAAAATCACCGTTAAAAATTTAGCTTCTTTTTCGTCCATGGGAAGCATCTTATGGAGTATCATTGAGTTAAAATACAAGGAGTCCCCCTCCTCTAAAATATATTCATCTTTGCCCACTACTACCTTCATACGGCCTTCAAGACAGTAGTTGAACTCCTGTCCTTTATGGGAGACAAGTTCAGGGGTTTTGCCCGGTTTAAGTGTTACAAGCAGCGGCTCGATTTTTCTTTTTGCATACTTATAGGCAAGGCTCTGAAATTCATATTGATCATAACGCTCAACCCTTAAGCCCTCCCCTTTTTTTACCATGCAAACATCATGAAGCTTCGGTGAAATTCCTGTGAGGATCTCGGTCATATCCACTTCGAAATAATTTGATATTTCATTTAGAAGGCTGACCGGGATATCGTCTTCGCCATTTTCGTACTGTTCATAGAGAGTCGTGCTGACATCAAAAGCCTTTGCAACTTCTACAATTGAAAGTCCTGATAAAAGCCTTAATCCCTTCACTCTGGCAGCGATATCTTTATTCTTTTCGTTCATATTTGCTTATCCCCTCTCTGATTTTATTCGCAATATTCTTTTATTTTTTCAATATTTAAAATCTTAACAGTTGAAAGGTGAAAATCAATAATACCTTCATCTCTCATTCTCGAAAGCTCCCGGGACATGGACGGCCTTGAAACATTCAAGAAATCAGCTAATTGCTGGCGATTCATGGGCAGTATCAAGGTTGCGGTCTTTCTCTTAAGGTATTGTTCATATATCAAAGTACATAGCTTTGATCTCATAGTTTTTATCGATATATATTCCATCTTTTTACTGAGCACCATTGCTCTCTCCGAAACTACACCAAGCATGTTGCTGACCAGAGAATTATGCCATTTACATGAATGTGTACATTGATCTACTATTTTGTTTTTGGAAAAGAAGCAAACAGTCAATGGAGTGTTGGCCTGAACCAAAGCCGGCCACTCATTTTGACGTGCAAAAACTGCTATCTCCCCGAACATCTCGCCCATTCCTATATTTTTAAGTAAAATTCGGTTTCCCGAAATACTCTCCTTAAAAACCGAAGCTTCGCCTTCAAGAACGATCCCCAAGTTATCCAGACGATCTCCGCTTCTCACTACTATAGTATTTTTAGGATAAGTTTGAACTAAAGGCTTAAGGCAATTTAAGAGCGTCTTCAGTTCATCTTTTCCGATATTATTAAATAACTCGCACTTTAAGAGAGCCGGCAGGTAGATTTCGTCCATTTTCTTCTCCTGATGATAGGTCTTTTTTATATTATATCTTTATTGTTGTTAATTATATCGCATCACCACCAAACAAGTCTATAACAAGAATAAAGGTTCCTCTACAACACGGGCACCCGTTCGAAAGCTCCGATTTCGGTAACAAGTAGCTTTTAAAATAGACTTACAGTGCTATTTTGGATTTTCCATGGATATTCTTATGGTAGGGTTAAAAACAGGAGTGTAAATTCAGGTTGAAAGATAAAAAAATCACTACATTTCAAGTT
>CAYWXN010000221.1:0-3830 GCA_964462075.1 uncultured Ruminiclostridium sp.
TTATTGAGAATGTAGCGGAAACCGGGGTTGAGGTAGTGGCTACAAAGGATGTCAAATTACACTATTAAAAGATTAAAGGGTATCACGCTAATTCGCGCAATACCCTTTAGCTTGCGTCTCAAAAAAATCTGCAATTGATGTTTACAATGAATAAATATGCTACCGAAATGAAATAATGGTAAGCCCCTTATAGGTCGAAATAATGAGCGAATTCTGCAGGATGGGGTATTTTATTGATTTCATTCATTTCATTTCGCTTTTTAGCAACCCATGCTTCTAATAATTTCTTTGGGAAAACTCCGCCTCGGGTCAAGTAATCATAATCTGCTTCCAAAGCGTTAAGGGCTTCATCTAATGTTTTAGGTAAAGATTGTATCTTTTTCTGGTCTTCCTCAGATAAATTGTATAGATTAAAATCGTAAGGCCCCCAGCCATTTTCGGATGGGTCAATCTTATTTATAATACCGTCGATGCCTGCCATTAGTATGGCGGCATAAGCATAATATGGGTTACATGTAGCGTCCGGATTCCTTAATTCAAAACGTTTTGTTTCGGGAGTTTTTGCATACGCAGGTATACGAATAACGGCACTTCTGTTTGATGTGGCATAACCAATGGTAACAGGTGCTTCGTAACCCGGCACTAGACGTTTATATGAGTTTGTCGAAGGATTGGTTAAAGCACAAAGGGATCTGGCATGTTTGAGTAATCCCCCAATAAACCAGTGGGCTTCACGGCTGAGTTTTGAATAGCCATTTTCATCATAGAAAAGGGGTTTACCGTCTTTCATTAACAGCATATGCACGTGCATTCCGTTTCCAGCTTCGGAGAAAAACGGCTTGGGCATGAATGTGGCAGTCTTATTTTCTGATAAGGCAGTATTTTTCACCACATATTTTATAATCATTGTTTTGTCGGCCATTTGTGTCATTTCACCCAGTTCAACTTCAATTTCAAGTTGACCCGGACCTCCGACCTCATGATGATGATATTTTACATCTACGCCCCAATCTTTCAGAATAAGACACATTCTGCTGCGTAATCCGTATGTTATATCGTGTGGAGGTGTAATATGATAACCACCTTTGACCGGTATATGATAACCTGTGTTATTGCCACCGTTATTGCCACTATTCCACTCAGCCTGGGCAGTATTCAATTCAAAGGATACATGATTCGGCTTACATTCATAACGGACATGATCTAAAACATGAAATTCAAACTCAGGGCCAATAATCATGGAATCGGCGATTTTACTTTCGCGCATATATTCTTCTGCTTTTAGTGCAACATTTCTTGGGTATTGATCAAAAGGTGTGTTGTCATCGGATTGGATTACAAAGACATTTCCTGTCATAGAAAGGGTTGGTACATCAACGAAAGTATCGATATGAGCACTTGTAATATCAGGGATAAATACCATATCGCTTTTCTCAACCGGAGCATATCCGTAATTTGAGCCGTCGAATCCAATTCCATATTTCATAGTATCTTCGTTAAGTCTTTCAGCCGGAATGGTTACATGACGCCAGCGACCGTTGATATCTATCATTTTAAAGTCGATCATTTTAATACTTTTGGCGGAACAAAAATCTTGTACTTCGCTTAATGTTGAAAACATGTAGATTCCTCCGTAATTTCTTTAATTTAGATTATATTTTTAAGTATTATTATATAACATAAATAATACTTATGTAGCAAGTTTTTGCAATTTTCTTTTCTTTTTGAGGAAAATTTAAATAAGGAATTATATGCGTTTAATTTTGTACCTAAGTCACAGAAAAAACATGATTTCCTTATATAATATATAGTAGGTGATAATTATGCCAAAGCTACTGATTGTAGATGATAATAAGCAAATAACCTCGATTTTGGAGGAGTATGCAAAAAAGGAAGGCTATAAAACCGTTATTGCATTGGACGGTATTGAAACTATAGAAAAATTTCAATCGGAAAAGCCGGATATTGTTCTGCTTGATGTAATGATGCCGAATAAGGATGGCTTTTCGGTATGCCGGGAAATCCGAAAAGATTCCAATGTACCTATAATAATGGTTACAGCAAGAGGCGAGGATTACGAAAGGATAATGGGGTTGGAAATCGGAGCCGACGATTACATTGTGAAACCTTTTTCTCCAGGGGAAGTCATGGCAAGAATAAAAGCCATTATGCGTCGTATAAATCGTGATGAGTCACAAGCACAAAAATTTATATTCGATAACTTAAACATTAATCTTGATGACTATTCGGTTACAATTAACGGCAATTTAATACCGTTAACCAAGAAAGAAATTGAAATTCTATGGATGCTTGCGAACACAAAAAATAAGGTTTTCTCAAGGGATAATCTTTTAAACAGCCTTTGGGGTTATGACTATATAGGGGACAATAGAACTGTTGACAGCCATATCAAGCGCCTAAGGGCAAAGCTTGATGTATATGAACATCCGGCATGGGATATCAAAACCATTTGGGGTGTAGGATATAAATTTGAGGTGGCAGAAGATGCTAAAAAGTAAAATTGCAAAAAAGCTAAGTATGTATTTCGCATTGGCGCTGTTAATTTTTTCATTTGTTATAGGAAGCGCATTCTTCTTTCTTTTTCGGAAATATACTGTGGATGTTCATAAAAATGAGCTTAAAAACTATGCCATTTCTTTGGCGGAGGCATTATCCGGCGAGAATAATCACGGTTTCGGAAATGGTATGGGCGCCCTCGGTGCATACTTACACTTCATAAATGATGTTGCAAAAACAGATGTCTGGATTGTAGATGAAAATTTGAATCTTATCACAGCGCACAAGGGACAAGGTATGATGAAAGGGAGATATAATATTGCCGAGCTGCCTTCTAATGCCGGAGAAATGATTGACAATGTTTTTCAAGGGGAGACGGTATTCAGTGAAGAATTCAGCGATGTATTGTCAAAGCTTACATTGACAGTAGGAACTCCTATAAAGAATGCAAATGGTGATATATTGGGAGCGGTTCTTCTCCATTCTCCGGTAGAAGGAACAACTACGGCAGTAAACCAAGGCTTTATTATATTAGGAATCAGCATGCTCTTTGCGCTTATGGCGGCATTTATCCTATCGATTCTTCTTTCCTATTCCTTTACAAAGCCACTTTCAAAAATGAAGAAAACGGCATTGCGTCTTTCTCACGGTGATTATACGGTGCAGTCGGGTATAAAGCAAAATGATGAAATCGGCGAGTTGTCTGAGGTGCTGGACGTACTAGCCAATAGGCTTTATGACGCCAGTAAAGAAAGCGAAAAACTTGAAAAGATGCGCCGTGACTTTGTAGCAAACATCTCACATGAGCTGAGAACACCCGTTACTGTTATTCGTGGTTCATTGGAGGCACTCTGCGACAAAGTAGTTACCGATCCTAAGAAAATGGAGGATTATCATTGCCAGATGCTCAACGAAGCTAAGTATTTGCAGCGGCTGGTTGGAGATTTGCTTGATTTGTCCGGATTGCAAAATACTGACTTTGCAATTGAGATGCAACCTGTTAATGTATGCGATATAGTATCCGATGCTGCGAAAAGCATTGAACAGCTTGCACAGGACAAAAAAATAAGCATTAATACAAAAATGCATTCTCCATGTATAACAATGCAGGGGGACTATGGAAGACTCCGGCAAATGTTTCTTATAATTCTGGATAATGCCGTTAAATTCTCCCATGATAATGGCCGCGTAGATATTTCTGTAGATGAAAGTCAGGTAACCATATGCGACAACGGCCCCGGTATTGACCCGGAGCAATTGCCTTATATCTTTGACCGCTTTTACAAAACCCACCATGAGCAAAACAAATCCGG
>CAYWXN010000222.1:0-3816 GCA_964462075.1 uncultured Ruminiclostridium sp.
TGAAGAATTCTACTAAGGAATCCTTGCATTATGAGAAACCTCTATCATAAATTCTGTGTAAGTGTAATCGCTAAAAGTTTTTATTTTTCAATCTATCCTTTAACTCAAGTACTTTTTGCTCAATAATTCGAATTGTATTTTTAAAAACTTCATCATCTTTACCCGTAGGATCATCAAGTCCCCAATCCTCACGGTGCTTGCATGGAAGATAAGGGCAATTTACATTGCAACCCATCGTAACAACTACATCTACCGGAGGAATGTCCTTAAGAAGCTTAGAACGTTGAGTTAGTTCCATATCTATATTATATATCTCTTTCATAAGTCTAACTGCATCTTGATTGATTTGAGGTTTTGTTTCGGTTCCTGCAGAATAACTCTCAAATACGTCGCTTGCAAAGTATTTACCAAGAGCTTCTGCAATTTGAGATCTGCAGGAGTTATGAACGCAAACAAATGCTACCTTTGGTTTATTACTCATTATTCTTTCTCCTCATATCACTTTATCGCTTCAATAAGATATGAGGCAACATAGTCTTCAGTATGGTCCCCAAAATTCCATGACTTAATAATATTTTTACTGTTGGGCTTAGGAGCCAACTTAATATTTTTAAATCCGCATGTTTGCATCATTTTTTCAAGATTCTCCACAAGTTCGGCTCCGCCAATGCAGCTCGATATGGAATCCAGATCATGTTTCATCTTTTCCGGTAAACTTTTGATAGCAACAACATCTGAAGCCGATAGTCTTCCACCGGGTTTCAATACTCTGTAAGCTTCTCTTAAGACCTGTTCTTTGTCAGGAGATAGATTAATAACACAATTTGATATAATAACATCTATTGAAGAATCCTTAACCGGCAATTGTTCAATTTCTCCTAACCTGAATTCTACATTTTCATATCCACTTTTAATAGTATTTTTTCTCGCCAGTTCGATCATATCTGGAGTCATATCTACCCCTATTACATAACCTGATTCACCAACCTGCTTCCGTGCCAGAAAGCAATCAAAACCCCCTCCGCTTCCTAAATCCAGAACAACTTCGCCTTCTTTAAGCGACGCAATCGCGAGTGGATTTCCGCAGCCCAGTCCCATATTTGATTCAGTAGGAGCGTTAGATAGGTTGTCTACTGAATATCCTATATTTAGTGATGCTTCATTAACATTTATTGGAGCACCTCCACAGCTGCAACCACTGCCACAGCAACCACTGCTGGCTCCTTTTGCGACCCTAGCATAATTCTTACGAATTGAAGCTCTAATCTCATCTTTATTCTTCATAAAAATCCCCCATTTTGCCGTATGGATAGACACATCCATGCGTTCGTTTACCCTCTGGCTTTTTGTAGTAGCTGCACTACTTCCTCCGGTTTTAGAACTTTACCATAGGAAACAACCTTACCGTCTACCACTAAAGCCGGAGTTGTCATTACGCCGTAAGAAGCAATCTGCGAAAAGTCGGTAACATGGTCAATATTTGTATCCATATTGAGCTGTTCCAGCGCAGCTTTTGTAGCCGCTTCAAGTTGATTACATTTTGCACATCCGCTTCCAAGAATTTTTACCGATGCACCTTCCAACTTTGCGCTTTGGGCCTTTTCCATGCTCTCCGCATCACAGTTACCGCTGCAGCAACATGAGGTTTGTTCCTTCTTCTTTCCTAATCTAAATAATGTCATAGTCAACATCTCCTTATTTATATTTTTTTATTTAAAAGGTCTTCAACTATCTCCGAAGCATCCTTAACACATCTTTTACATACTGTTGAGAATAAGCCCTTTTCCTTTGCCGCTGCCATATTACAACCCAATATCTCGTTACAATTAATGGAACAATTTCTCTTACTGAATTCTTCGCAGAAATTATCTACCATACTATATGTTTTCTCATGAGAATCATGATCATTTGCGACGGTCTTTCCATACTTCAAGCCTATTGCCATTATAGCACCTGATACTGCTCCGCATATGTTCTGTCTTCTAGCAATACCGCCACCAAAACCGTTGCTGATTTTTAATGCCATTTCTTTTTCAAGACCAAGCATCTCAGAAAATGCTGCAAAAACTGCTTGCGAACATGTGAATCCCTCACTAAACAAAGAAACTGCACTTTTTACTCTCTCTCTCATTATTTTATCCCCTTTACCTTTAATTGTGCTATCTATACTATAAACGCCTCAATAGCATTGAAAAAGTACCCTACAATTATAATACCTATCGCACAAACCCCAATAAAAAGTGCAAGCAGTTTAGGTTTTACCGCTTTACGCAGCATAATCATTGACGGTAATGATAATGTGGTAACACCCATCATAAATGATAGAACCACACCAAGCTGTGCTCCTTTAGTTAATAATGCCTCTGCAATCGGAATAGTACCAAAAATATCCGCATACATAGGAATACCAATAACAGTAGCCAAAAGAACTGCAAAGGGATTGCCTGTGCCTAACACGTTTACTACCCACTCTTCCGGAATCCAGTTATGAATAACAGCACCTATTCCGACACCCACAAGGATATATGGAAAGACCTTTTTGAATGTCTCAACCACCTGATCTTTTGCATAAACTAATCGATCATGTCTTGTCAAATCAGGAGCCTCAATGTCCACATTTCCTCCTTTGGATATAAAACTTTCAACATGTTTTTCCATATGAAGTTTCTCTATGATGGTGCCACCAACAATAGCTATAACCAATCCCAGTAATACGTAGATAATAGCCACCTTTGTTCCGAAGATACTCATCAATAGAACAAGAGATCCTAAGTCAACCATGGGTGAGGATATAAGAAACGAAAAGGTTACCCCTAACGGTAATCCAGCGCTGGTAAACCCGATAAACAGTGGAATAGATGAACAGGAGCAAAATGGGGTTACAGTACCAAGTAAAGCTGCGACGGCATTTGCTCCGATTCCGTGAAAACGCCCCAATATCTTCTTGCTACGTTCAGGTGGAAAATAACTTTGAATATATGAAATAAGAAAAATCAACGAACAAAGCAGCAATGTAATCTTTATTACATCGTATACGAAAAACTGCAAACTTCCGACCCAACGATTATTAATATCCAATCCTAAAGCTGATAACCCGCTACCTATTACATCGTTCAGCCATTTCATCCCTAGAATTTGGTTTTGTATAAAGCTCCAAACATTCTTTAATACTTGCATTTACAATAATCCTCGCTCTCTATATAAAATAAACATATCAAGATTTTTCGATGTGTTTTTGTTTTAAAAAGCCACCCTTACCGATGACTGATGGCATTTACTAAACAACAATCCTTTGTTTTCTTAGTATTATAATTTTGATTAGTTATTTTCTTAAGGAGCTCAAGAGCAAAACTACTTCCGCTTTCACTGATTTTATAATGTGTCCATTTCCCATCCTGGCGGCTCTCAACAATTCCTGACTCGCATAAAATCTTCATATGGTAGGAAAGTGTAGATTGTGCCATATCTAGCTGATCTAGCAAAATACATGCGCATTGTTCACCGTCTCGAAGTAATTCAATTATCTGTAAGCGCTTTTCTTCGCAAAAGGCCTTAAACACCTTTGCCTGGTCTTCATATGTAATATTCAAGTTTATTCACCTCAAATTCAAAATATTCGATATGATATATATTATGCTTCAAATCAAGTTTTGTCAATATGTCCTACTATTCTATAAATGTGCCCCAATTTAAGAATAGTGCGAAGTAATGCACTCAGTCAAACGCTATTGAGCGGCTTGGCTGCTGCGATTTAAAGCGGAGCAGACGACAAGCCTGCTTGTCGTTTTGGATTAGCGTAGCCATACGACTCAATTG
>CAYWXN010000223.1:0-2283 GCA_964462075.1 uncultured Ruminiclostridium sp.
TTACACCTGAATTTATTGAGGGTATCAAGGACTTGCCCAAGCTATGTCCCCATTTTCATATCTCTTTGCAAAGCGGTTGTGCAAAAACCCTTGAAAGAATGAACCGAAAATATTCACCGGAGGATTACCGAAAAATAGTCAAATTAATGCGAGAAAAGATACCAGATGTAACCTTTACAACCGATGTGATGGTAGGATTTCCCGGGGAAACCGATGAGGAATTCTCGCAATCATATAATTTTTGCGAGGATATGGGCTTTTTGTGGATGCATGTGTTTAAGTATTCACCACGAGAGGGTACTGCAGCCGCAAAGTTTCCTGACCAAATTCAACCCGGTATAAAGGAAAAGAGAAGTAAAAGGCTGATTAAACTGGCCAGCAGGATGAGAAATAATGTGTTTGAAAAATATTTGGGCAGACAAGCCGATATTATTCTGGAGCAGGAAATTGAAGGAAGTCTTGGTGACATGGAGGGTTTAACATCTAATTATATTCCTGTCGCAGTTAAGGTTGAGAATGTGAATTCCGGGGAAATAATAAGTGTAAGCCTTGATTCAATTGAGGGCGAACGCATGAGAGGAACGGTATCTTTTTTACGGTTTGATGATATAACTTGATTTAAAAATTTGTATGTATTAATATTAGAATATATCTCAAATTCGGATAATCTTCGGATAGGAAGCGGGTGCAGTATGAATTCAGGAACAATGAAATTTGACTTTAATAAGGATAAATCAGATCAGGCCCGTGAGATTATGAGTACTGTTTACGAGGCTTTGCAGCAGAAAGGTTATAATCCCATAAGCCAAATAGTAGGCTATATTATGTCGGGAGATCCTACCTATATAACCAGCCATAACAATGCGAGGAGCCTTATACGAAAAATTGAGAGGGATGAGCTGCTCGAAGAGCTTGTGCGGTTCTATCTGAAAGACGAATAGACGGACAGAATCTACAGCGCCTTAAGGGCGCTTTTTTGATGGGATGAGTAGGAGAAGAACTATGGAATACAGAGAACTGGGGCATACAGGCCTTATGGTTTCAAGACTTTGTTTCGGCGGTCTTGTAATAGGGCCGCTACAGAAAAACCTAAGCATTGAGGAAGGCGGAGAAGTTATCGCCGAAGCCTTCCGGTTAGGTGTCAATTTCATAGACACTGCTGATTTGTACGATACATATCGACATATTAAGAGGGCTATGGATATTACCGGGGTCAAGCCTGTTATATCATCAAAATCTTATGCATATGACAGAGAGGGAGCAAAAAAAACCGTTGACAGAGCATTGACTGAGCTCGGTCTAGATAATATAGGTTGCTTTCTTATGCATGAGCAGGAAAGTGAGCATACTATACGAGGCCACCGTGAAGCTCTGGATTACTACCTTGAGCTTAAGCAGCAGGGGGTAATAAAAGCAGTTGGCATTTCAACCCATCATATCGCCGCTGTCCGGGCAGCAGCTAATACTCCTGAAATTGATGTAATTCATCCTATCACTAATATAAATGGGCTGGGTATTTGTGACGGCACAATAGACGAAATGCTAGTAGCCATAAAAGAGGCCCATGATAAGGGCAAAGCAATTTACGGGATGAAGCCTTTCGGGGGAGGAAATCTTCTGCATACCTTTAAGGAGTGTCTTGAGTTTGTCACATCAATACCGTATCTGCATTCAATAGCTCTTGGCATGCAAAGCATTAAAGAGGTTCGTATGAATGTGGGGCTCTTTAATGATCTTGAGCATGCAGGTGAAAAGGTACAAGATTATCAGCCTTCTAATGAGAAAAAACTCCATGTTGATTTTTGGTGTGAGAGGTGCGGTAAGTGTGTAAGTCGCTGCAAACAGAATGCTCTCTCATTAGAGAACGGAAAAATTTCAGTGGATTATAATAAATGCGTATTGTGTGGGTACTGTTCATCCTGTTGCCCCGCTTTTGCATTAAAGATTTTTTAGGAAGATTGTGGAATAAATTGCTTAATTTGTTTTACATTTGTACAATTTAAGATATATAATATTGATAAAGGATCTTACAAAAGGGGTAGGCCTATATGGAAGATAAAACATTTGAACTCTTAACACAGATGTATAATGAGTTTAATAATCGATTTGACAAGGTTGATAAACAATTTGACAAGGTTGATAAACAATTTGACAAGGTTGATAAACAATTTGACATGGTTGATAAACGGTTTGATCATGTTGAAAAGCGCTTGGAACAGGTTGACGAACGCTTGGAACAGGTTGACGAACGCTTGGAACAGGTTGACGAACGCTTGGAACAGG
>CAYWXN010000223.1:2383-3798 GCA_964462075.1 uncultured Ruminiclostridium sp.
TTGATAACCACTTAGGTCAGGTCGATGACCGATTTGGCCGGGTCGAAAAACGTTTGGATAAAATTGAAATTACTCTTGAGAACGATATTAAACCTGATATTAAGGCTACATTAGACGGGTATAAACAGCTTGCCGAGGGGCAAAAGGAAATAAAAGCTCAATTAATTGAATTAACTTCTAGAGTAGATAATCAAGAGGTAGAAATAACAGCCATTAAAAGAGTAAAATAATTGATTAAATGTTGTGAAAGAAACTTTAGGTTCATGTTGACAAGTACATAGGCATAAAATATAATTAGCATAACTTAATGCAGTACAATCTTCAGGGCGGGGTGAAAGTCCCTACCGGCGGTGATGTGGCAGAACCACGAGCCCGCGAGCTTATTTAGCATGATCCGGTGTGATCCCGGAGCCGACAGTAAAGTCTGGATGGAAGAAGATTATAGAGAAAGATTTCTATAGTTCCCTGAGCTTGCTTTGGGAGCTTTTTTTATGTCGTTCAATTCGGCGAAGCTGAATTGAACTAGCCTCGGATTGTATTGTAAAAACTAATTAACGGGCAAAGCCCAAAGAAGGAGTGTTGTTTTTATGAAATTTGGGGTCAGAAAAATGTGTACTATGGCTATCTTAGCCGCATTGTCAGTCGTATTGATAGTATTGATCCACTTTCCTATTATTCCTGCCGCACCATGGCTGGAATTTGAATTTGCCGACATACCAATCTTAATTGGCGGCTTTGCTTACGGACCCATAGCAGGTTTAATAATCACTGTTGTAGCATCGTTGATTCAGGCCTTAACGGTAAGTGCATCCAGCGGGTGGGTTGGTTTTGTGATGCATGTGATTTCAACAGGAACTCTGGTCCTGGTTTCATCAATCATTTACAAAAATAATAAAACACGAAAAGGAGCTTTGATTGCTCTGATCGTGGGTTGTGTCGCCAGGACTGCTATTATGATCCCCACCAATCTTTTCTTTACCGTAAGGTATTGGGGACAGCCCCTTGAAGTTGTTAAAGCCAGTATTATACCGGTTATTATTCCCTTTAATCTTATAAAATCCGCAGGTAATGCTCTCGTTGTGTTTCCGATTTATAAAGCTTTGAGAAAAATTGTGAAGTAAGCCCCGATGTATTCTTGTGTTCGAGACACACCTTTGATTGGAATAAAGTCTAATGTATGTGTTTAAAATAACACGAAGTATGGCAAACATACGTAAATTTAACAGGCTGTATCTATACAAGGAAGGCATATTAAGGTATGCTATAATGTGGTTATTAATTTAACAATCATTGGAAGGGAGATTATTATATGAAACAATATTTAGAAATTGAAGATGTATTTGCAAGAGAAATTCTTGATTCACGCGGAAACCCCACAATTGAGGTTGAAGTTATTGTTGAGGGTGGCTTTATAG
>CAYWXN010000224.1:0-3736 GCA_964462075.1 uncultured Ruminiclostridium sp.
TTACCATGGCTAAAAAGCTCAATGCAGAGCCCATGTTAATTAAAGAGTGTCAAGGGGACGGTTCCTTTGACATTATCTCAGAAGTATTGCGGAAGAATTAGGTCTTAATAGAGAAATGGTTAGAAAAGCGGCGCTGTCAAAAGAACCGTCCCCTTGACACTGAAAGCCGATAAAACTTGCTTGACAAGCATGAATGACTTAAGTATAATAGACAATGCGACGAAAAAGTCGCACAAAAGAATATTGATTTGCGGGTGTAGTTCAGTGGTAGAACTCCAGCCTTCCAAGCTGGTCGTGAGGGTTCGATTCCCTTCACCCGCTCCATAAAAAAATGAAGTAAAAGGACTAACCATGATGGTTAAGTCCTTTTGCTTTATATAATAATGACTAATGTTAAGTATAGGAAAAAAGACTAAATGTAGTTTATAAATTGCAATACATTCAATCCCGAAATAAGGAATCAATGGAATCTCTCAGGATACTATAATCCGAAAGATGAATGTAGTGACCGCTATTTTGGGCCATTGCATACTTAGTATTACCGGACAATGAAAGACATCTTTTCATAATATCCTGCCATAAGAATTCAACTTTTTGCGCCGTTTGAAAATCCATATAACCAAAATGTTCGAGTTCATTTATGTAAAAATCGCTTGAATGAGTTAATAGGATTATCGGCATATCATGAAAAGCGGAGTTCTTAATAGCCTCTGAAATGTTTTGCGTATCTTTTTCACTATGGCTATATTTATACTCAGAAAGAGCGGTTTTATATGTACTTTTCTTACATAACGCGCTTAATAAATACGCTTTGGCTTCATTAGAAAACTCATAATAATAAAACGGCGGAGATTTTTTAATAAGTGGTTTAAAGATAAATCCCAAACCCAGAGACATTATTATCTTTGCAAATTTATATGTTATTGTCTTATCTACACCGCTGCTTTTATATTCGGCAGGTGTTAGTTTTTCTTTAAACTCGTTATCAAAAGGTGTAGCAGGATCAATGAGAATAAGTCCTTTTATTTGATTAGGATACATGGATGTATACTGTATTGCATTGAGTCCTCCTTGAGAATGACCAAGTATTACAATATTTTCATCCATATTTAACGACTTAAGGAGTTTATTTAATTCTAATGCAATATTTTTTGGTGTTCTTTCAAGCTTAGATTCGGTGCTTTTACCGTATCCCGCCCTATCATATACAAGTATCTTATACCTGTCGCTTAACTCTTCGCCAATATGCCACCATTCGGCGGAGCAAGAACCCAAGCAAGAGTCAATGACTAATGCTTTTTCCCCGCTTCCGTAAATTCTATATGCAATGTTTGCGCTGCCGACATCACAATAATTCATTGTATCGCTCACTCCTTCGGTGTTTTCTAAATTCTAGTTTTAGGAAATTACTTTCTTCAACAAATCCAACAGCAAAACCCTTTCGTCATGCGTATCAAGTTTCGCTAATATGCTTTCAAAATAAGCCTGCTCAAATTTCAAGTGTATCTGCTGTATCTTTTTTCCTTCATCAGTTAATTCAATTCCAAAAGAGCGCCTATCGCGATTATTAATTATTCTGTTTAAGATTCCTTTTTTCTCCAGACGGTTAAGTGAGCTTGTAAGCGTACTATTTGGTATGTTTAATATTTGTGCTATTTCTCTAATTATTATGTCAGGATTAGCCGAGACAATATTTACGACAGAAATATCAATGAGGGACAAATTCCTGAGTTCATCAGGAACGTCTGATTTTAAAGCTATATTCTTTCTCAAAAATAAATGATATAGTTCATCAAATCTTTTTATATCATCATGCCCAACAGCATCTTTCATATTATCACCTCATTAACATAATACGAGCGTCGTAATAAAAAAGCAACTAAAATATTACGAAATTCGTAATATAATTAAACTACTGACACATTTTAAACTTGCACCTCACAGATCTGAGGTTTAAAAACTTGGGGCTTTTTTGTTGCATCAAAAGGATTATTGCAGAATCTTTATTTCCGTTATGCGGCACAATATGGTATTATCTATTTAAAGAATACTAGCATTTTTTGGGTTGGTGTTTAATATGAAATATGGCTTTGTAAGGGTTGGGGCAGCAGCACATGAGCTTAGGGTAGCTGACTGTATCTTCAATACAGAAAAAATTATAGAAATCATAAAGGATGCCGAGAAGAAATCGGTAGAATTCTTAGTTTTTCCTGAGCTTTGTATAACCGGATATACATGCGGAGATTTATTTTTGAAGGACACTTTGCTAAAAGGAGCAAAAGAAGCCCTTATAAATATCACCGCTGCGACAAGCGGCAGTAGTATGATTTCTATAGTAGGACTCCCTATGATGATTAACGGGCGAATATACAATTGCGCCGCAGTACTGCAAAATGGGAAATTATTAGGCCTTATACCCAAGACTAATCTTCCCAACTACAATGAATTTTACGAGGATCGCTGGTTTAACGGAGCCGATCAACTTGATGTTGATGAGGTCTGGATTAATGATTATATGGTTCCGGTCGGAGCCGATTTGGTTTTTACAGCTAAGGACCGTGACGAGCTGGCATTCGGAATAGAAATCTGTGAGGACCTTTGGAGCATTTTGCCTCCCAGCAGTTTTCTCACTCAAGGCGGAGCTACATTGTTATTTAATTTGTCTGCAGGTAATGAATTGGTCTCTAAGGCTGAATTTCGCAGAAATCTTGTAAAAAGCCAATCTTCCCGCTGCGTAGCAGGCTATGTTTATGCTTCAGCCAATTCATGTGAATCTACCACCGATTCGGTATTCTCCGGACATCTTATGATAGCCGAAAACGGTAATATGCTAAAAGAGTCAGAGCGGTTTTTCTTTGAGAACAAACTTGAAATTGCAGATATTGATTTAGACCGATTAATATATAACCGTCGTATCTTGCAGCCATCAAGAAGAAGTATCATAAGCAAAAGCTATCGTATAATCAGCTTTGATTATACTTCCTCACTTCTGGAAGACGAAATACAAAGAAGAGTAGATAAAAATCCATTTGTTCCTGAAAACAGCGGGGAGAGGGATGAACGGTGTGAAGACATTTTATCCATACAAACCCTTGGGCTAATGAAGCGGATGAAGCATACTAACACCGAAAAACTTGTTATTGGTATCTCCGGAGGCCTTGATTCAACTCTGGCACTTATTGTTTCAACCAGAGCAATTACCAGGCTGGGACTTCCCTTGAGTAATGTAATTGCAATTACTATGCCCGGATTCGGCACTACAGATAGAACCTTCGACAATTCGGTCGATCTTAGCAAAGAGTATAATACTGAATTAAGAATAATTGACATTAAGGATGCCTGCCTTCAACATTTTAAAGATATCGGTCACGATAAAGATGTCCATGATGTAACCTATGAGAATGTTCAGGCAAGGGAAAGAACCCAGATTCTTATGGATGTGGCCAATAAAGAAGGCGGCTTGGTCGTGGGAACCGGTGATTTGTCGGAGATAGCTCTCGGCTGGAGCACCTATAACGGGGATCACATGTCTATGTACGCCGTGAATTCAGGTGTTCCCAAAACTCTTATCCGGCATATTATCAATTGGTATGCCGAGTATGAGGCAGACGAACGTATAAAAAGAATACTACTTGATATAATTGACACACCAATTAGCCCTGAGCTCTTACCGCCATCAAATGCAGGAGAAATAGTACAAAAAACCGAAGATATTTTAGGCCCCTATGAGGTACAT
>CAYWXN010000225.1:0-3734 GCA_964462075.1 uncultured Ruminiclostridium sp.
CGACGCCGACGAACCGGACCAGCGGAGCCTTTCCCTTTAGCGACGCTTGCCGCCCGGTGAGATGGTGTGGCAGCAATGACCTATAAGCACGCCCAAAGCGTGAAAACTGTGTTATATGAAGGATAGCGTTTTATAATCCATCCTCTCATCTTTTGACACATAATTGAAAACATGCTAATGAATCTGGATGAATATTCTCAAGTTCAATAGCTAACTTATCAATAGCTAAAATACACCGTTCTGCTTGATTAACATAATTCAGCACACTCGATTTTTCTGCTATCTTTTTGAATTCACTAGGATTCCATGCTTTTGATTTTGAATGAACAAAATCATTTCTTACTTTGATCGTCTCTTTAAGTAATTGGAATGCTTGTTTATCTCTTGAAATTTCTTTCCCAGCTATTAATCTCGGAACAATTACCCATTTGCTTATTACATCCAATTTATCAATGTAATTCTGTACATAACTGTCCGTTAAGAATGTTGCAGCATAATCATATATAAATGATTCTAAGCACATAGCCGAAAACGTTACTACTATCAAAAAACTATATGTTATTTCCGATTCAATTTCTATCTTTTCCTGCAGATTATCATAATAAGTGTTATCATCCTGTGAATCGAATTTAGGATCCTGTAGCTTTAAATATTGATTTTTCATAATTTGATTATGTTTCCGAGCTATTTCAGAGTATGTAGAATGAGTCACTGACATTCTAACTCTTGGCTGCATAGATTTATTCTCCTATCGTATTAATTTTGTTAAAGCTATCTTTCATCTAATTACTTCTTTCACAAATATAGTGTCGTATAAGATACCAAATAAGGCAGATACCCGTATAAATACGGACTAATGTTGTTCGAAGTGCCGACTATTATTTGATGCTGTGTCTATTATAATAAACTTTGATAGCAATTCCAATAAATTCTTAATAAAGTATAGATTTCTAGCATTATTTGCTGCATTTCGTAAAAACAGCACCGTATTTGCTGAATTAAATATAATTTTCTTTAATTCTTGTTATACCAATTAAAATAATATATAGTAAAATGAAATTCATAAAAACAAATCGAGGTTACATGTATGAAAAGCAAATTGACATTTATACTCGTATTATTTTTAGTCTTATTATTATCTATGCCTTTGGTCATTAATGCAGATACGGGGCCAAAGCCTTCGGTAGTTATTTCTTTTGAAGGGCTGGAAAACGAGAAATATTATGTGACTTTGCTTTCTGATACACCTACTACAGGTCCATACAGTGTATATGACGAGAACTCGGATCCTGAAAAATACAATGGAGTCGAAGATAAGAATAACGTCTGGAAGAAATTTATATCTTACAAAGATGAAGACGGATATTATTTTCTGCAGTATTTTGATGAATGCACTGAAACCTCAAAGTTTATTTGGGGGTACTATCCTCCGTCGAAATTCAAAATCTTAATTTACTTCCCGGATCATGATAGTTTTGCAGTGAGCAATGAAGTTTATGAACGATATGCCTTTGACAGCTATTACAAGGTAGATGCTAGCGGAATGGAAATACAATCGGTTACGTTGAACAATAACATCCAAGCGCAAAAAAACTATCCATATTCA
Organism: uncultured Ruminiclostridium sp.; assembly: GCA_964462075.1. Lineage (GTDB taxonomy): Bacteria > Bacillota > Clostridia > DSM-8532 > DSM-8532 > DTU059. The sequence continues at coordinate 1,607 of CAYWXN010000225.1, forward strand.
TGGGAGCTCATTTCTCTAATTTCAAGGATACTGATAACTATAATAATTGAAGTATTAATTGCACTGTTATTCGGCTTTAGAGAAAAAAAGCTGCTTTTGATCGTTTTAGTAACAAATATTATTACCCAGTCAATACTTAACATATTACTTAATTTAATAAACTATTATCAAGGCGGTTTAATGTTTGTACTCAATTATATTTGGATGGAATTGCTTGTAATTGTTATAGAAGCCGTGGCATATTGCATCTTGTTTAATAAGTACAGTAAAAAAGTACCCATTGGCAAATTCAAGGTCTCAACATATGCTTTTATTGCCAATGTAGTCTCCTTTTGCTCCGGGCTCCTTATTGCAGGTTTCATACCAAGTTTATTCTAAGGCCGTTTAAAATTTCGAAAATACTATAAATTCTTTAAATAACTGGTATAATTAGAATATACATTTTGCGATCTCATAGTAGCTATTAGTAGGAGTTAGTTTTTATTACTTGGTAGCTGTTTTATTTCGTTACTCGAGAGCTTTGATTCTACCGATCTTACCTCTTTCTTATTACTTTCTTGAATACTATCTAGAATACTTTCCTGCGTTATTTAAGTTTTTCCTGGGATACTTTTCTTTATTTTTACTTTACATCCTTGTTTACCATTCATATTTGCTGATTTTCTCTCATAATCATCATGCTAGACAAGCATAAAGATATTTCTTTATAGCTTGTTTGGTTAATTTTTTAACAACAATATCAAAGGAGGTCAAGTAATGAGCGAGCGTACCGTTTTAAGCACATGTTCCTCTAAGGAAAAAGCATCCAAGTACAGTGAGATTGAAAAAGTGATTGAACTCTACCGAGACAAAAAAGGAAGCCTGATCCAAATCCTTCATCTTGCACAGGAAATCTACGGCCATCTTCCCCTCGACCTACAGCAATTCATCGCAAATTCTTTAGATATCCCACTTTCAGAGGTGTCGGGGGTAATTACATTCTATTCCTTCTTTTCAACCAAACCAAGAGGTCAGCATACTATCAGGGTTTGTCTTGGAACCGCCTGCTATGTGAGAGGCGGAAAAAAAGTCATTGAAAGATTATCGGAAATTCTGGGCGTAGGTTTAGGTGAAACAACAAAGGATGGTCGTTTCACCTTTGAAATAGCACGCTGTATCGGGGCTTGCGGTCTTGCTCCTGCAATGATGATCGATAATGTGGTCTATAAGCAGGTCAATGTCAATAAGTTAGAGTCCATCCTGTCTCAATATTAAGGAATAACGGAGGTGATATGAAAATGAGCAATACTATCAGCAGCATTATTGATCTTGAACAGATAAAAGACCAATATCTTAAAAATGTCAGTCAATATAAATATCAGGTGTTGATTTGCGGCGGTGCCGGTTGTATATCTTCTAACTGTGCCGATGTAAAGAATTCGGTCATAGAAGAAATAAAGAAATATCATTTAGAAAATGATGTTTTAGTATATGAAACGGGTTGTATGGGAATCTGCGCCGTTGGCCCGGTCATGCTTGTTCTTCCCGAAAGAACCTTTTATACTGAATTGACCCCTGAAAGTGCCGCAAATATTGTGGAAAGTCATTTAGTAGGCGGACAAATACTCATGGAAAATACCTACTATGACAAATCCTTAAAAAAACATGTTCCAAAGATAGATGACATTGAGTTTTTTAAGGATCAGGTTAAAATTGCTTTGCGGAATTGCGGAATTATTGAACATAACAGTATCGAGGCCTACATAGCTCATGACGGTTATTTTGCCGCTCATAAGGTCCTTACTCAAAAATCTCCTGAAGAAGTAGTCGAAGAAGTAAAAAAATCAGGTATTAAAGGACGCGGCGGTGCGGGATTTCCTACCGGTGTCAAGTGGGAATCAGGGTTAAAAGCTGAAGGCAATAAAAAGTATATCGTCTGTAATGCCGATGAAGGCGACCCCGGCGCATTCATGGACAGAAGCATCATCGAAGGTGATCCCCATACCATTATTGAAGGTATGATAATCGGAGGCTATGCTATTGGTGCAAGTTTAGGTTATGTATATATAAGAGCAGAATATCCCATTGCGGTTGAAAGGCTTTCAAAAGCCATTGAAGATGCGCGAAATCGCGGATTACTGGGCTGTAA
>CAYWXN010000226.1:0-1229 GCA_964462075.1 uncultured Ruminiclostridium sp.
CATTTTCAGGATCAAGTGAAAACAACATAAACCTCGAAGGAGTAGCCCAGGATCGATCAAATTCGCTAAGATAGTCACGATCCTCTATTATTGCCTCTTCTGATACAGGATACATTACCGAACCGTCAGGCATGGGAACAGCATAATATGACAATATCCCGGGTTTCCCCGATGAACCTTTTTTGATATCCTCCCATGTTTTTTGGATATCATTCCATTTGCCGTAAGACTTCCCATACAAATCAAATTCGATGGATGCCAGGATTTTTTCGTAGGATACAAAAAGGAATTTTGCCACGAACTCTACTCCGGCCCTTCCCCGTACATCAAGCCTTCTTCCTGTAACAGCAGTAGACGAAATATGCGGCTGATTCAAGAAAGCAAATTGCGCATCAACTGAAATCTGTCCAAACAGGCCGATTTTTAATGCAGCGACAGAATAATCAAAACCCAGACCGGCAAAGGCTCTTATATATGCATATATTCGGAGGGTTGTAAGATAATTGTTAACTGTATCCTCATCATATTTGAGCTTTATTTCCTCTCCACCCTGGACGGCAGCCTTGAAAATTACCTCGACGGTTGCTCCTACAGTAAATTGACCTGTTACAGGTACAGGACCGACAGTAGCATTATAATTCCAGTCATAACTGACGCCACCGCCGGCATTAAACCCACCGTTCAGTATAAAGATTTCCCATTCTCCCTTTTCATAATTAAAGGAGATCTCGGCTTCCATATATCCGCCAAGAGTAAATGATATATTACGGTTTCCCTTGCTAAGACCATTAGCCGGGTTTTTATTATTATTTTTCTTCTGTTTATCCAAATACTTTCCTTTTTGCATATCCATTACATCAAAAAGACTTGGAGTATAATCAAAATCGCTGTCCAGATTGTTCTCGAAATAAACACCCGTTACATTATCGTTTGACATATTGCCCGCATTCACGCCTATAAATGCCATAAACACAGTTGGATCAACAGTGGGAGATACAACCATATTGAACAATTTGCTATTACTTGTATTTCCGATACCAATGGTACTAAGGAAACGTAATCCGTCACCGACTACAGCGTCATTCAGGCCCATACTCCCTGCATCAGCACCAAAACCGGTACTCATTGTTTCCAAGAGAAAAAACAGGCTATCGTCCTCCTGCACCTTATCGATATCATACATATTAATGATGCGGAAGGGCATTTTTTTATCATAGATATCACCTTTT
>CAYWXN010000226.1:1239-1696 GCA_964462075.1 uncultured Ruminiclostridium sp.
AGTCATTAAAAGGTTCATACCCCTGCTTATTTTAGGATCCATCCACCCATTTAGAGTTGACCTGTCAAGAACAAAGGTATTTCGGGTTCCCATAATAGTCGAGAACGGATATGCAATGGTCTCATTTGACTGATTTTTAGGAATAAATCCATATTGGTCTTTAAAGGTAAGGTTATGGTTGTCCTTCTTGCTGAAATCATTTTCTCCCCACCATAGGGTGGTGGTACTGAGAGTCATCTTTTCAGAGGTCTGCCCGGGACCTATTTTCCCTTTAAACCCCCGGACATCTATAAGTCTGCCGCTTGCAAACCCGAAATCAACCTTTTGAATGGCAATAAAAGGCTTGTTCTTATCTTCTTCCGAAACTCTGTCCACCTTAAAGTTAATGTCACCAACACGTACTTTTTCCTTAGGATTATAGCTAAGGTCTATATACAACAGGTTTGGATAATAGGTA
>CAYWXN010000226.1:1706-3378 GCA_964462075.1 uncultured Ruminiclostridium sp.
ATCAGAGAATCTCAATGCTTCGTCAAAAGAATCAACCCAGAACTGTGATTCATCCATCTTAACCGTAAACTTGCCATCGGCACCGATTGTTATTATCTGATCCTCATCACCGTTTTTCTCGTTTAACTTTGCATCCTCACAATATCCGCCATTTTTGTATACACCACCCCGCAATATGGCAGAACCTGAAAAAGGTGTGCCATCCGGTTTCTTAAAATATAGCTCAACGGTTGCAATTTCTGTGAGGTAAAAAGTGTTGACAGGGTATAACTCAAGCTTTGTATAATCCTTTTCTGAAGATACAAGTCCCTCATACAAGGTGCCCATATATTCTTTCCCGCCTGAGGTTGACTTCATATATATTTCGCTTTTTATTCCGCTCTCCTCATAAAGAGCAAGCTCCCCGTTTGAATTGGTATCAACTATACAGGTTTCTCCCTTTCCATTTTCATATGTCAGAGTTGTCTTAGCCTTGGGATATATCTGGAACAAATATAATTTATCTTTGAGGGTTTCAACCCTGACATCAACTATTTTTGTGGAGTTTGTCGCTGCATGGGTTGCTTTTATGCTGGCCGTTCCATTTTTCAAGCCTGTCATGAGAAATTCGGTTGAGGGCCTGTAAGATGTATAGGTATATGTCTCGATATTATCATATATTGTTCCCTGCTTGTAATTTATCGTAGCTATACTGCTGTCTGATGAATTCCACTTAATCTGATCACTTATCTGGCCCCATGCATGATCTCCATAGTTAATGCTGATAACATCCTTTAAGTAAATATCCCGCTTCATCGCCAAAATTTCTTCGCTGGTCATATTTTTTATCTGTGGAATATTACTCATTGTATAGGTCCCGTCTGTATCTTTTCCGTTGATCCATATCTTTAAAGCGTCATCGCTGTAAACATACAGCACAAAAGAATCATAGGACCAGGTGAGATCCAATGAATTTTTGGCTTTTACCATGACAGTATAAATGTCCTTAAATCCGTTTTCTACATTCGGAATATTTAAGGTATAGCTTCCTCCGGTAATAGCTGTTGTTTTCTGCTGGTGGATTATCTCGTTATTTGCATTATTGGTGATGCTGAACTCAAATTCAGCCTCGTTTATGGCATCATAGTAATCCAATGTCCAATTTATGGGCAATTGAGATGTGCGGTCAGTTATAAAATAGCTGTTAAGCTTTTGAAGCCTTGCAATTACGGGTCTTGAACTGATATAGATATATGCAGTCGCCTTAAGCACTTCACCTTCTTTATAGGGGTTATCAGAGCTGACTTCTACAATATAGCTGTACTTCCCGATAACCGATACTCCGGTTAGATATTGGGCAGGGATTGTATAGCTTGATATTTGATTACTTGTATTCCCTCTTACAGTGGTTGAATAAACAGACTCACCTTTTTGAAGAGATCCACTTGAGTAATCTGCGGTAAACACTTGAATACTAAACTCGGCATCCCGTGAATATTCATCGTTTTTTGCTATAAGGTTGGATATCCATCTTACCTGTGCGCTATCCCCTGCTTTAATGGATATATTATTAGTACCCACGGGAATGTTTAGGAATGGCTTTAAACCGACTTTAATAATTAATTCCCTGCTGGTGGCCGTAACCTGTTTACCTTCCACATTACCATTTAAGGCAGTAAGGGTAAAGGTGGCA
>CAYWXN010000226.1:3388-3716 GCA_964462075.1 uncultured Ruminiclostridium sp.
GTCTCTCCCGTTAAATGAATAAAGCCATCCTCGTCGATTGTTGCTACCGCCGGATTATTGCTGGACCAGACAAAATCGCTCTTTCTTTTCCAACTGGCATTTGGGTTTGTCACAGTATATTCAAGTCTGGGAGCTGTGTTATCTTCGGCAAAAATGATACTATCCTCAGGGAAGTTATCTGTTATATAAAAGTCTCCCTCTTCCAAAAATACGGCCGGAGAAACTGTATATGCAGCATATGGGCCTACTAAAAGAATATGGTTTGTGCTGCTGTTAATTACAGGATCCAAGTAGAACTCTACTGCCCTTGTTACATCATTTTCGTAAG
>CAYWXN010000227.1:0-3710 GCA_964462075.1 uncultured Ruminiclostridium sp.
CCTCAGATGATTATTCGCTTTGGTGCAACATTTCCAGAAGTCTCGGTGGGTCGTGGTCGCAATAAGGTTACCTACAAAGATTTAAATAATCTGGTATACGAATTGAATGCCTGTGACTCTTTTAATCAGAATCTTATAAAGGGTGTAGCAAAGGAACATTTTGAGCCACTTTCACAGAAAGAAGAAAAGGTGAAATTAGTAACAGTTGTGTCTAAGACATCTGCCACTTTTCATTTCAAAAAACGTGGCGAGGATACAAAAACTTTTATGCTTTCAAGCGGTGATTCCTTATCTATTATAGACCCCGTTTTCGAAGGAATTACTATTTCAGCTATTGGGAATAGTTATATTGAGCTTACAAATGGGCAAACGAAATTTCAAGGTGAAGAATTCAACACTGATATTTACTCTTCTTCATATCAGGAACAGATGGTTAAATTGGCAATTCAGCGTCACTTTGAAACAGAACGCCAGAATTTTTCCAGCAGGCAGTTCAAGATAAAAACTCTGGCACTATTCTTTATTGATGATATAGCATCCTATAGAGAATCTGATAATGGAAAAAATCCGTATCTCAAGAAAATGTTTGAACGCTTGTTACTTGAAAGGCTGAATTCATTGATAGAAGAATTGCCTGACAGCGAGGATGAATATAGAGAATATTTGAAAGCCAGCGCAGCGGATATAAGCGCCTGTCATTCGGGATATTTTGCACAGGACAACAGTGATTCTGATGAGGCAATTGCCCAAGAAGTAGGCGAAATTCTTCATAATAAAAAGGGGCTAATATCTCTTTATAATGAAGACGGAACATACAACACAAGGAGATTCTTATTTTCTAAGTGGACGTTGAAAGAAGGGTGGGATAATCCTAATGTGTTTACAATTGCAAAATTGCGTTCCAGTGGTAGCGAAAACAGTAAGCTACAAGAAGTAGGACGAGGATTGCGTCTCCCAGTCGATGAAAACGGAAACCGTATATCCAATGAGGAGTTTAGGCTAAATTATATCGTTGATTTTACAGAAGCTGACTTTGCACAAAAATTAGTTGATGAAATCAACGGTGAATTACCAACAGCATTAGTATTGAACACTGATGATTTGGATAAAGTTGCAAAAGCAAGAAGCATTGATCCTGATGAATTATTTACAGATTTGCTGCTCAAAAAGTATATTAACCGGAATTATGAAATTCGTTCTGAGAATAGAGATGCTTTCTTTGCCGAATATCCTGAGTTTACAAGTGGTGTTAATAGCAACAAGGTAACCGATAAAAACAAGAACAAATCACAGCAAATTAAAATCAGAAAAGCTGTATATCCTGAGCTTAAAGAACTATGGGAAACAATCAATCAAAAATACTATCTTTTTTATGATTCGGATTTGGAGTCTGAAATACCACAAGCATTACATGACATTCTTAGAAAAGGTGATACCTTCGGAAACATAACCATTTATAGCCAACGTGATGAAGTAGCCACCGATGGCAAAAAAATGTATTTGCATGAAGATTCCGGGGTTTCCTACTCAATAAAGAAACCATTAGCTTACAATGAGTTTATCAAACGAATCAATAATCAAACAAGTATTCCGATTACGGTCATTCATGAAGCTATGTGTAAATTGGCAGCAGAAAAAACAGTCCTTCCAGAACACATAAATGAGTATTCGGCCACCAATATTATTAGGAGTTTTAAAGATTGGCAAATACAAGAAACACAGACCAGATTTCGCTATGCTCGTTCGACACAACCAGTTGCTGAAACAGCATTAACCTATAAAGACGGATCTCCACGAGAAGTGATAAAACAGGGAACTGTCGGCACAATATATGTTGAAGGCACTCCCTCAGAGAAATATCTATATGATAAGATTGCATTTGATTCTCCATTGGAGAAGGATAATATTATGATGACAGGCACAGGAATTGATGAGGTTGTTGTATATGGTAAAATTCCGAAGTCGAGTATTGCCATTCCAACAATTGTTGGAGAGAATTACAGCCCAGACTTTATGTATGTAATTAAGAAAAACGATGGAACTAAAGAATTAAATGTTGTAGTTGAGACCAAATTAGTAGAAAATAAGTCTACTTTACGTGGTACAGAAAATGCAAAAATTAAATGTGCAGAAACCTTCTTCAAGCAGTTAACCATTGATGGATATAAGGTATCGTTCCATACACAGTTAAGTAACAAAAAAGTAAAACAAATAATCGAAGAAGTAATAAATGCATAATGAGAAAGACCACACAAAAGGTTTAATCCTTCGGTGTGGTCTTTACTTTCGAGCCTCCGCTTGAAGAGATTCGGTTAAAAATTTACTTGTTTTCGTATATTCCTAACTTAAACTCCCTTTAAGCGGAGTTCTTTTTTTCATAAAATTCCTATCAGGGGTATTTTTAATGTAAAATGTTAACTTCTGTGATATTATGGGATTAATATTTTATACATGCAACGAATTTAATTTATAAGTTATAGACCTATTTTTTGAATGGCAGGTGTTGTGCATGATTAAGAATTTTAGAACAGCGATAAAAAAGACAGCATGCCTTTTTTTTGCGCTTATTTTGGTATTGGGCACATTTCAAATTTCAAATGCCTCAAGCGGAGAACAAGGTCTCTATACTACTATCATTACCGTCGATGGCAAGAAAGCAGAAATTGATTTAACTTCAGACGACAGTAGCTTATATGTACCGGCCGAAAAAATATATACATTGCTGGGTGCAAGGTATAGCTGGGACTCTTTTAATAGCCATGCGATAATACAATATGGAGCGAAAAGCTTTACCATTAGTGAACAGGCCAACGAAATTAACATCAATGGCAAATTAGTGCGATTAATAAGTAAGCCGTTCATTAAAAACAATGCGCTTATGATACCTCTGATCTCTGCGGTTGAAAGCGTCGGCGGGGGTCTGGAATGGGATGAGGCGTCAAAAACATGGAAGGTATACAGCCGGAATTTACTTGAAGATACTGTAGACAAAATGGGGGACGGTGCGCCAATTAAAGACAGGCTGGCCAAATATGAAAAATACTTTAATGACGGCAATTATATATTCTGGTCTTCCTTAAGGGATGGCGCATCTCTATACCGTTCCGACCCTGATGGAAGTCACTCGGGAAGAATGATTGACACTGCAACGGAAGTAATTGGGATGGATACCGATTATATATATTTTATAGATATTACTCAAGGTAATTTTCTTTATAGAATAAAAAAAGATGGGACAGATCTTAAAAAATTATCGGATGATGCTATTGAATCGGCATGGCTTGAAGCAGAACGTATTAAGTTTTACGGTAAAAGCGACGGGCTTGCCATGTATTCCATAGCAAAGGATGGAAGTGAAAAAAGGGAAGAACCTGCCGAAATTACTGTAATGAACAAGGACTGGGTGGTCAACGGAAATGTATCGGTTTCCGATAAAAATATCCTCCTAAAAGGCAATCTTATTATCAATACATCAAGCTCGCTCGCACTGAATAACGTTAATCTGGTTATTGACTGCGGAGATGTAAGCGTCACACCCGTTGAGAGAAGAATAGAAGCGGATTCATCGTCAATAACTATAAAAAACAGCCGGATTAGCTCAACTCATCCCGACGGCGGAATTTTATTTTCTGCAATTTCATCAAAGGTGAAAGTTGAATCCAGCAGAATATCGGGTATGAAAGAACAGATGCAATTATTACAGTGTGACA
>CAYWXN010000228.1:0-3707 GCA_964462075.1 uncultured Ruminiclostridium sp.
CCTGTCTTGATAGCATCAAGCATAACTTCATCAGGCACCTGATTTGCTCCCGCTTCAATCATTACAATCTTTTCTTTATCAGCAGATAGTGTAACATACATATCGCTTTTGGCTCTCTGCTCTGTTGTCGGATTAATAACTACCTTGCCATCAACAAGACCCAATATTACACCGCCGATAGGTCCGTTGAAAGGAATATCGGAAATACATAGAGCTATTATAGTACCGATTATTGACGTAAATTCCGGAGAGTTATCCTGTTCGACCGATAGTACGGTATTTACTATAACTACGTCATTTCTAAGATCTTTAGGGAATCTTGGGCGCATCTGCCTATCGATTACACGGGAAACGAGTATGGCCTTTTCGGTGGGTTTACCTTCACGTTTAATAAAGCCGCCCGGTATTTTTCCCACAGAGTACAGCTTTTCCTCGTAATCAACACTTAAAGGGAAGAAATCAATCCCATCTCTGGGTTGTTTTGAAGCGGTTACGTTGGATAAAACAACAGTTTCTCCATAACGAACCAGTGCCGAGCCGTTAGAAAGCTGCGCTAATTGCCCTACTTCAACAATAAGAGGCCGGCCGGCTACTTCGAATTTAAAGACTTTTTTCATAAATTTTCTCCTTTTCTCCGATTCCATGTGACTTTTTCAGCAATATCATACCGAAAAAGTACGCTAGGCAGGGACAAAAGGTCAGGGAACAGGTTTCAAGAACTTGTAACCTCTTCTCTGATCTTCTGCTGCCCTTGACTATAACGGAATCGTACTCAATCTTATATTTCCACTATAATCTGAGGTTATTCCCACAGAAATAGTTGGTTTTACGTTAATAGAAATACCTTATTTGTCCTTATAGGGAATTTTTTTGAAAGGCAAACTAATGATAAAAAAGGGCGGAAACCCGCCCCACTTTTATTTTTTTATAACAAGGTACTTCGGATAATTACTTTCTAATGTCCAGTTTAGCAATAATTTCACGATATCTATTGATATCTTTTCTGGTAAGATAATCCAGAAGGCCTCTTCTTGCACCAATCATTTTAAAAAGTCCACGGCGGGAATGATGATCTTTCTTGTGGTACTTTAAATGATCGGTAAGATGATTAATTCTGTCTGTAAGAAGCGCAATCTGCACTTCGGGAGATCCTGTATCACCCTCGTGTGTTGCATATTTAGTCATAATCTCTTGTTTAGTCATTCTTTCCATAAAAAAATTCTCCTTTTTATAAATTGCCGTATGCCCAGTAAATGGTCGGAGTGCCATTAACCGCGCATTCGGTTCGATAGACCTAAATATTTTAGCATACAATTCACTTGTTGTAAAGGATAATCGTTTTTGATTATTTGGATTTAATGCCAAATATGGTTGTAATCAGAACTTATTTATTTCGTCAATCATTTTTATTACTTGGTATCTTTCATTACAAGAGGGGCAAATATAATCGGTATTGCTTTTCTTTGCTTTTTTATGAAAGTGCTCTAAAATACCTTTTCCGCATTTAGGGCACGATGTTTTTTCTCCGGTAATTAGCTTCTTAATCAATACTACTTCTGTGTCACGCGATTCCATATACAAAAGTACTACCTCCTAAAACTTTAACCGTTACCAAGTACTTTTGCATTTTTTGCTATATAATTAATCCCTGAAACTATGGTCAAGATAACGGCAATATACATTAATACCATTCCCACAGGAAAATCGGTAAATAGCGATATCGGAAAATTCCTAATGAGAATGGCCACAATTGCTAAAATTTGAACGACGGTCTTAATTTTTCCCCATTTATCAGCAGCTATGACAACACCGCGTCCCGCAGCAATTACACGAAAACCGGTCACAATAAATTCTCTGGCTATAATAATGAAAACAGCCCAGACAGACAGGTTATCGGTCTTGATAAATGCTATGAGAGCTGATGTTACCAGCAATTTGTCTGCAACCGGATCCAAGAACTTTCCCAGCTCTGTAACCATATTATTCTTTCTTGCTATATTCCCATCAACCATATCCGTTAAAGACGCAAGTATGAAAATAACAGCCGCCGCATATCTTCCCCATTGGTCCAGTCCAAAATATTGCCCAAACCATCCCGGTACTAAAAAGAATAAGAATACGGGTGTAGCAAGAATTCTTGAAATTGTAATTTTATTCGCAAGGTTCATTTTCTATTCACCATTCCTATTTGTGGCCTGTACTTCGCCGACTAAATCGTATCCGTCAGGACAAAGTATTTTCACAGGCACTATCATGCCATTTTCTAATGGTTCAGTAGAGGTAAAATAAATAACAGAATCTATATCTGGAGCTTCGGCATAGGTCCGTCCTACATAAAATATACCGTCCTCAGCTACCCCATCGACCATTGTATCATATGTTTGCCCAAGTCGTGTACTATTATATTTTTCAACATTCTCCATTTGCACTTCCATGAGCTTGTCTCGTCTCTGGCTTTTGAGTTTTTGTGGTAGATGACCTTTCATTTTATAAGCAGGTGTTCCTTCCTCTTTAGAGTATGCAAAAACACCTAGATGCTCGAAATTGCTGTCCTTTACAAACTCATAAAGCTCAGCAAAGTCCTCCTCAGTCTCGCCCGGGAACCCGGTTATCAGAGATGTTCTTAATACAACGTCTGGGATCTCAGCCCTTATCTTTGCCAACAAATCATAAATATATAATTTGTGCCCGCGCCTTCCCATAGCCTTAAGCATATTGTCTGAAATATGCTGGATAGGAATGTCCAAATACTTGCACAGCTTTGGGTTATTCTTCATTTCCATTATCAAGTCGTCGTCTATTAATTCCGGATAGCAGTACAATAGTCTGATGCGCTCAATCTCTTCAATTTTGCTGATTTCCCGTACCAGTTCCACAAGCTTTTTCTCTTTATATATATCCGTTCCGTAGCGTGTAACGTCTTGGGCTATCAGAATAATCTCTTTTTTACCTCTTTGGGATAAAAACTTTGCTTCTTTAAGAATATTCTCTATTGTCCGGCTCCTGAAATCTCCCCTTAAACTAGGTATTATGCAGTAAGTACACCTATTAGAACAGCCCTCGGCAATTTTTAGATAACCGTAAGGCTTATCATCGGTCACAAGTCGGGTAAGTTCCAGATAATCAACAGTATTCGGAGTATTAGCATATACCTTTCCTTCATTTGTTCCCTCGGCCAGTCGTTCCCCGATAATTTTCGGTATCCCCTCAATGCTGCCGGTTCCAACAACCACATCAACTTCAGGTATTTCTTTATATATATCAGCTTTATAACGCTCTGCCAGACAGCCTGTTACAAGAAGGAGTTTAAGATTCCCCTCATCCTTATATCGTGCAGCTTCCAGAATACTCATTACGGCTTCTTCTTTGGCATCGCCTATAAAAGCGCAGGTATTGATTATGATTACATCTGCATCTTTATGCTCTGCAGTTAGCTCATAGCCTGCATCCTTTAAGGTTCCCAGCATGATTTCACTGTCAACAAGATTTTTGGGACATCCCAAAGATACAAGACCGACCTTTTGATTCAAATTTATTGCCTCCTTATGAATCTTAATTATAAGGGATTTATGAATAATATAACACAATCAGCGGGTACAAAAAAGCGGGGAATTATTTCCCCGCTTTTTTTAATATACCATTCTAATTTTTTAATTAATATCCAAGGCTTTCTCCTACCAAAATAACCTTAATACGATTTTTGCTTC
>CAYWXN010000229.1:0-1227 GCA_964462075.1 uncultured Ruminiclostridium sp.
ATAAAAATATCTTGTAAAAGGTATTTCATAGCCTATTTTATCCTTGCTTCTGTCGGCGAAAGCATCCGGAACATAGGGCAGAACCTCTGTTTTTATATAGTTTTCTATATCTGTCTTTAGCGGAATTTGCTCGGTATCCCGCCTGGAGGCATCTACCTGCACCTGTCCTTTTTTAACTACCTTATCACCATCGTCGTTATAGAGAGGTCTTTCAATCGTTACTTTTGTGTACCCGAAATCATCTGCATCAAATATCTTTGAGTAGGCCGGATTTGCTTTGTCAAAGGCTTTATATAGCTCCACGATCTTTGCCCGGTTTATATCATCTATGAATTTACGTTTGTTACCCAGTGACTTGGGCTTTTGTGGTATATAGAAATCAACTGCATTGATCAGCTGTATCTTATTTTGCCTTTTAGGATTCGGTCTTTTTGATAATATCCAAATATAAGTGAAAATACCTGTATTATAGAACATCTGATCCGGCAGTGCTACAATGGCTTCCAGCAAATGGTTTTCAAGTACATATCGTCTGATTTCGCTTTCTCCGCTGCCTGCGTCACCACTAAAGAGAGGAGAGCCATTGAGGATTATGGCAATTCGTGCATCATCCTCCGCTTTTGAAATAAGGTTTTGCAAAAAAAGCAGCTGCCCATCGCTGATTCGCGGAGTTCCTGCGACAAATCTATTATTTGGGGATCTTAACTCTGCTTCAACTTTGGATTTTTCTGTCTTCCATTCAAACCCGAATGGGGGATTTGTAATCAATAAATCAAACTTTTCGCCCGGAAATTTGTCATCAGTTAAGGTATTACCTTCACGAATGTTCTTTACGTCTTCACCGAGCATTAACATTTCGGCACAACATACAGCATAAGCTTCGGGGTTGACATCCTGACCATACAGCCTGATATTTTCTTCAGGGATACCCATACCTTCTTCTTTGTCGGATAATTTTCTTTTTATTGTAGTGAGCATACCACCTGTTCCGCAGCAGCCATCGTATACACGCAGTATTTTACCTTCCTTCTTAAAATTATCTACGTTGTCGCCCATCATTAACTCCGCGCATAGCTCAATAACTTCACGGGGTGTGTAATGATCACCGGCTTCAGCGTTGGCTTTATATGTTCTGATAATTTCTTCAAAAATATAACCCATTGCCATCGGGCTTGTGGTACTCGGATGAAAATCAACTTCAGAAAATGACTTTACGACCTCAAACAA
>CAYWXN010000229.1:1237-3702 GCA_964462075.1 uncultured Ruminiclostridium sp.
TGAATTTAAGGCCAATTAAAATATTCTGAATGCTCGGAGAATAAGCTCTTATGAATTCTACAAAGTTCGCATTGATATTATCACTATCTCCTACAAGCTGTTCCAGCGTTACACACTTTTTATTATAAAAAGGGATACCAAATTGCTTATATACAGCCTGTTCCATCTGTTCGTCGGTAACCAGCTTATTTTTTGATAAAAGCTCAAGCAACTTTGAGATTTCCTTGTTTTTATCTTCAAGAATACAGTCGAATCGGCGTATAATAGCCATTGGGATAATAACGCTGCCGTATTTTTCAGGGGTATAAGGACCTCTTGTCTTATTGGCAATATTTTTTACCAGGTTTATTTTCGCTGTGACATCAGCAGTAAATGAGCTATTATTCATCATTTTCGTCTCCTTCAAATAATTTTAACAGTTGTAGATTCTTGTATATATTGTCTCGACCTACTTTTTCTTTAGTTAAAAGCCCTTTTGTAACAAGTTGTTCCAAATAAGTTGATGCTGTCTGCCGATGAACACCTATATCAACCAAGTCACTGATACGCACATATACTTTTTTAAAAATAAGTTCCATCATCCCAATTAATACAGTCTTTTGTCCCTTAAGCTCATTTAGAAAATCATCGCTCGTATATAGTGAAAGCATCTCCTTGATCTGCTCGACGATGTATAATGTTTTCTCGGCAGTATTTTTAAATGATGTTAACATATATCGTATAAACGTATAGTAATTTTCGGTTTCTTTACATTGCTGGAGTAAATCATAGTATTCATTTTTGTTTTTTATAATATATGAACTTGCATATAAAATCGGGTAAGATAAGTATTTTTTCTGACAAAGAAACAAGATATTCAAGATGCGGCCTGTTCTACCGTTTCCATCCCTGAATGGGTGTATGCATTCAAACTGATAATGTGCCAAAGCAATTTTTATAAGCGGGTGCAGTAAATAAATCTCATCGTTGTATACGAATTCAAGCATATCTATTAATAGTTTTTGCAGAAGATCTTTACCGTGGGGAGGAGTGTAGATTATTTTAATTTCATCGCCTGTTTTTTTGTTTACTATTCGTGTTAAATCACTTGTAAAATTCGGAAGGTTAGTTCGTATACCTTTCATTTTTGTGTTGACCGGTGCGTTAATATTTTCTATATCAGAAAGCGAAATGACCCCTTTTGATTTTATACTCTCAAATCCGATAAACAGAGCCTCCTTATAATTCGCGACTTCCTTCACCTCTGCACTGAAATTCTCAAAGATAATACCTTTGTACAGATCATCGTTTGTAGTGACGATGTTTTCTATATTACTGCTAGACTTTGCCTCCTGCAAAGATAGGGTATCCAGAATTATTAGCGGTGAAGGTAAGGAATTAACGGCATAGTCGAATATTTCGATTGCAACACGGGTATCTTCCGCAAGTCTACGCAAATCATTTGTTTCTTCAATCTGCAAAGAAGAAACCAATGGAATATCATTATAGGGCATTTCTTTGTTGAACATAGCACACTTCCATTCCACTTTTATTGAATGCAAACGGAAGGCTAGAAACCTCCCGTTTACAATTCATGCCACCGTCAGCCTCCGTAGCTTCCGGTTCTCTTATGACAATCAAGACAAAGAATTTCGCAGTTTGACAGTGTATCACTGCCGCCAGACGAAATTGCAGTCTTGTGGTGCGCTTCCCACGCCCCCCATGAACCTTCTTTTCCTCTGTTTTCAAAAGAAAGTGTTTTGTTGCATCTACCATAGATGTGGCTATGTGTAATCCTATTACACTCGCATTTGCCCCCGGATCTGTTCCATGCCGCTATAATCGTTTCATGAGAAAAAGCCATACTAAGGTCCTCCGTTTCTCCAACGGGATTGACAAATGCCTATTTTTGAAATATAATCTCGATAACAGTTTACAGGCAAATATAAGCCGTTGGACTTACATTGAGACAGTCTATGGTGCCAGCCATGACTGCCTTTATCTATGCAATAATATATAATATAAAACGTAAATATGCAATACTAAAATATGTCGAAGTTTTGAAAAAACTTCGACATATTAGAATTGTGTGTAGTATGACACGAATTTTCCCTGTTTCTACTCTATCGCATATGCTCTTAGCAATTCTTCCTTCAACTCCCACAATGGCAGTGACAAGTCAACATAATATTTATGCGGGTTTTCGAATCTTTTTACCTCGTCCCACAATGTATCGATTTGCTCTTTACAATAGCTTCTGATTTCGGTTATCTTAGGGCTTTCATATATACAATTGCCTTTATCAAAAATTTGAACTTGAAGCTTTTTCGCGGTGAAGTTGGTCACCATCTTCCTTTTCCACGTGTATTCAGGATCGAAAAGCTCGTATGGTTTGCTTTCATCTATAATCTCTTCATTAAGGGTAATCAAATCTGCGATTGCCTTTCCGGTTTTCTTGTCAAATAGTCTCCAAGCTTGTTTATACC
>CAYWXN010000230.1:0-3677 GCA_964462075.1 uncultured Ruminiclostridium sp.
GTTTTTTTACTTTTAATACACTGGTTTTCGGGTTTAATAGCAGCACTAATAACCGGAAAACTGGCAGATTCTTTGGATTCAGGCAGAAAGGACAATAATAATCCCTCTCAAAAAAGAAGAGGATATAATCAGGAATATACAAAAAGAGATATGAAGTCTGCGAGCCTCTCGGCCCTATTCACTGCATCAATTGAGGAAGCTGCGATATTGTGTATAAAAGTTTCAGGATATATTGTGTTTTTTGCTGTTATTTCTAAGTTGTTATCACTCTTAGGAGTGTTTTCAATAATTGGCCGATGCTTTAGCTTATTATTCACAGGAACCTCTCCGGCTTCAACCAATTCGGAGTTCATAACTGCCCTTCTAAAAGGAATCATGGAAATAACCTCGGGAGCACAGGCCATTAATAATCTAAAAAGTATTCAGCTAAATGTCCAGTTGGCTGTTGTATCAATCATTTTCGGGTTTGCAGGATTCTCTGTCCATACTCAGATAATGGGAATAATGAAAGGCACGGGCTGCAAATATAGGGTTTTATTTTTGGGAAAGACGCTGCATGGTATTATAGCCGGAATTTCGACTTTCTTGGTTATAAATATTATGCCCATGTCAATCCAAACCACGGGAATGGAAGCTGCGTCCGGTATTGATTTATTGTGGACTCGTCCTGTAATCATAGGTATCCTTCTAATCTCAATGGCTATTTCGCCTTACAGGACTGTAAATAATACAGACAGCAGACATAACTAAGCAAGAGCCTCAAAGAGAGCTCAGCTCTTGCTATCCTTATTTTAATTCCTGGCGGTTTAGTTTAATCACATCCAGAGTATCTTCAAGAATTTCTTCAACCTTGTTTAGGATGCTATCAGCATATTCTCTGGTTCCCAATCGAATCTCTCTGGCGTTCTTCTTTGTATTTGAGATAATGACCTCGGCCTGTTCATATGCTTTTTTAGTAATCTCATTTTCATCTACCAAAGCCGCTATACGAGATTCGGCATTCTTGATGATATTCTCTGCCTCTTGCTGGGCTTCTGCCATTATACGTAATTTTTCATCTGCAATGCGCTTTGCCGCTTTAATATCATCAGGCAGCTTCAGACGTATTTCCTGAATTAACTCTAATATAGACTCTCTATCTAAAAGACATTTTCCGCCTGAAAGCGGGATATTTACTCCGTTATCTACAATATCTTCAAGCTGTTCCAATAGATCCAGTAATTCCATGATACGACCTCCAACTAAAATCAGTTTTGTTTGTTTAGTTTTCTAATTATTATATCGGCGATTTGTTCAGGAACAAAATCATTAATTTTGCCCCCGTTCAAAGCCACTGCTTTAATAGCACTGGAACTCAAAAATGAGTTCTGTATGCTGGTCATCATAAAGAGAGTATCTATCTCACTGTCCATATGATGATTCAATAAAGCCATCTGCATTTCATATTCAAAGTCGGATATAGCTCTTAGACCTTTTATTATTGTCTTTGCATTGACCTTTTTCATAAAGTCTACTAAAAGGCCGGAAAAACTTGTAATTTCAATGTTGTCCCTTTTTCCTACCGAAAGGTTTAACAGATCCAATCTCTCTTCAATTGTAAAAGCAGGGGTTTTAGAAGTATTAACCGAGACTAATACAATAAGTTTATCGCATATTTTTGATGCTCTGTTAATTATATCTAAATGTCCGTTTGTTACCGGATCAAAGCTACCGGGATATACAAAAGTTCTCAAAAGGTTTCCTCCTTCGCTTTATGCCTGACCGTCTCTTACATAGAATGAATATAGGGTTTCCCCGTATTCCTTAGTCCTTGCCTTTGTAAGTTTTCCCACCCGTTCAGGGGCTTGTTCGTTAACATGATGTTCGCAGGCTAAAATACCCTCTTCCGCTATTATATCAAATTCATCTAAGTTTTGTATTGTCTTTGCAATAAAATTCATATTATATGGTGGATCCAAAAAAACTATGTCAAATTTTGCATTTTTATTACTTAATAGCTTTATTGCTTTTATGGCATCCAGAGCCATTACTGTAGAACGGTCTTCCATTCTGGTCTTTTTTAAATTTTCAATTATTATATCCCTGCAATATTTGCTGCTGTCTATAAAAACCGCCTCTTGTGCTCCTCTGCTTAAGGATTCAATACCTAAGCTGCCTGATCCTGAAAATAAATCTAACACCCTTGCATCCGATATATATGGCATCAGAATATTAAAGAGGGATTCCTTTGTTCTATCCATAGTGGGACGGGTATTCTTTGTATCAGGGGATTTTAACGGCACCCCCCTGGCGGTTCCGCCTATAACACGCAGCATAAATTCTCCTTAATATCATATAAGTTTGGCGACTATAGCCTGCAACGATTTAGCGCTCCGGGCCAACATCCGGTTTCTATGTCGCAAAACGACTCAATTGAGTCGTATGGCTACGCAATCCAAAACAACTCATGCAATGAGTTGTATGCCCGCTTTAAATCGTTGCAGGTATGTCGCTTAATAAGTGTTTGAATACTTTATAGCTTTCTTACCTCTAATTTAAAGAAATCTCCTTAAACTTCTCTTTCATTATACCATCTAACTTTTCAGCCAGCGGCCTATATTGGTCTTCTTTTAGAAGGCCGCCATCAATTATATATTTTACAGCTTTTTGTACATCCTTTAAAATGTCCATATCCCGATAAAGATTAGCAATCTTTAGTTCCGGTAAACCATGCTGTCTGACACCGAACACATCACCGGGGCCTCGAAGTTCCAAATCTTTTTCAGAAATAACAAAACCGTCATTGGTACTTGTCATTATATCCATCCGTTGTCTCGATATATCACTCTTACTTTGGTTGAACAAAATGCAAAAAGACTTATATTTACCTCTTCCTACCCGTCCTCTCAGCTGATGGAGTTGTGAAAGGCCAAAGCGCTCAGCATTTTCTATCACCATCAAAGTAGCGTTAGGAACATTTACACCTACCTCGATAACCGTTGTAGAAACCAGTACATCAAGCTGGCCGTTAACAAATCCGCGCATAACCTTTTCTTTTTCTGAGCTTTTCATTTTACCGTGTATTAATCCTACCCTTAGCCCCTTTAGCTCATTATCCCTTATACGCTCGGCAAGCCCTTCGGCCGATTCTGCTTCAATCTCTTCCGAGTCTTCCACTAAAGGACACACTATATATGCTTGCCTCCCCTCGGCAACATTTTTTCTGATAAAATTATATATTCTTTCTCGGTAGGATTCATTTACGGCATAGGTATCGATAGGCTTTCTGTCCGGGGGCAATTCGTCTATTACCGATACGTCTAAATCGCCATATAAAGCCAATGACAAGGTTCTTGGTATGGGGGTCGCCGTCATAACAAGCAGATCCGGATTATCACCCTTGACAGAAAGCTTTGCTCTTTGACGCACACCAAAGCGGTGCTGCTCGTCTGTTATCACAAGACCCAGCTTATTAAATTCTGTGTCATCCTCTAATATTGCATGAGTTCCAATCAGAACATCAATTTTGCCTTCTTTGGTGAGGTCCTTAATTTCTTCTTTTTCTTTCTTTTTTGTGCTTCCTGTAAGAAGCCTTACTTTTATCCCAAGCTCCTCTAAAAGCGGCCCCACACTTTGATAATGCTGCTCGGCTAAAATTTCGGTAGGAACCATAAAGGCACTCTGATACTCGTTTTTAG
>CAYWXN010000231.1:0-3655 GCA_964462075.1 uncultured Ruminiclostridium sp.
CATGACCGCCCAAGACTTCCTGACAAAGAATACCCTCTTAATCATGTTGCTGGGTTTGGTTGCATTCATTTTCGATACTGCAGGCGGAGTTATGTTCGCTAAATTCCTAAACCTCTTTAGAAAAGAAAAAATTAATCCAATGGTTGGTGCAGCAGGTATCTCTGCATTCCCCATGTCAGCCCGTGTTATTCAGAAAATGGCTAAAGATGAGGATCCACACAACTTTATACTTATGCAGTCCGTTGCAGCCAATGTTTCGGGGCAATTAGGTTCGGTTGTAGCCGGTAGTATGATTCTTGTATTGATAGGTAAAATAGTTGGTATGTAATTTACTCGGCCCAATCTTGAAATGTGGAACCTATGGAAATTCGTTATAGAAGGGAGAATTAACAATGAATACAGAGCTATTATTTCATGGTCTTGAGGTAACAGCGTTTGGATTAGCAGGTGTTTTCGGTGCTCTAATAGCATTTTATATTCTTATTATTGTTCTTGGTAAGATTCCCGTAAAGCAAGAACAGGATAATTAAGCCTTATAGGCTAATTCATATTAAAAGCTCCCGTTAAATCGGGAGCTTATTATTTTTATTAATTTTGTCATTTCGCAATTACGTTATATGTTCCGGGATCAAGTTTATAAAATAAGTAAACACCGTCTTCATTAGTGTATGTGATCTGAATGGGTATATTGTTGCCATTACAGAGAAGCACCAGCGCATTATTTAACGGAGTATTATTTTTATCTGTAATTATACCGTATACAGTTCCTTTTAATAGTTTATTTTTAAGATATACTGTTTCAAGTGTTATGATTGGCAGTTCTTTTCCGATCTCAATGTTCAGTATTCTTTCATTAAAGCTCTGTGACTGTATAGAAATTCTATATGGCCCCGGCTCAATATTATCAAAAATAAATAGACCTTCTTGGTTTGTAAAAGTAAAATCATATGGATTGAGGCTCTGCGCTCTGTAAGCTGTCACCCTTACGCCGGGAATAGGCTTCTGCTGTGAGTCTTTTACACTTCCGAAAATAACAAGGCCATATTTAGGCGCAGCTATAAGTTCCAGATTCAATGCCTTTTTATTCAGGCTGGCTGAAGGAAGGGTATCACTCGAAATTGTCTCATAGCCTTTCTTCGCAGCTATTACCTTGATCGAAGAACTAAAGTTGCCCTCTATACTAAAATTACCATCAATATCTGAAAAATTATAAGCTATAGGATTATACTCTTGATCACAAACCTTAATACAAGCACCTTCAATCGGTTTACCCGTATGCTTATCGCTTACGTTTCCCATAACGGTATTCTCATCCCAGATCATTTCGTTTAATACTACTTTTTTAAGTATCTCTTGATTCTCGTCAGCTAAAGTAACTCTCTGGGGCGGAGTTGGAACAACAGTCTTACTCAATTTATTTCCTCCTCATTATCCATTACAAGACAGTATATGACTTTGAATTATTTGTTGTGAAAAACCAAATTAATTGCACCATTTGTGTTTTATATACATATCATATAACAACGGATAATGGGGAGGCATCGCTATGTCCATTATTAAAGATGAGTTTATGCCTGGTATCTCAAACAGAAAGAATATTAACGGTATTGCACAAACCGTACGTATGGATTTGTCATTAAGCCGGAATCCTCATATTAATTCCGGAACAATTACGGGAACAGTTAGAGATGTTAACGGAAATCCTATTTCCGATGCGGTAGTTTTAATTTTGGACGGAACATATACGGCAATTGCCAATACTATTACGGGTAATGACGGCAAATACAGCTTTTCGCATATACCATCGGGATCGGCCTACAGAGCTTATGCCCTGTCTCCCGGTTTCTTATTGACCGATGCCATGCCGTTCAGCTTATATATGAATCAAACATTGGAAATTGATTTTACGCTTATTATTGATGATGCCGATGCATATTCTATCATTGCCGGAGAAGTACTAAACGTTTATGGCTTACCTATTAAATCCGCATCTGTAGAGCTTTATCAGGTCACACAGAGCGCTACAAATCTTTTAGTCCTTACCTTTACCAATGATATCGGTCAATTTGTGTTTCGCGATATAGGAATAGGTTCATATTTCTTAAAGATTAACGCCACGGGCTTTTTCAGCGAATACTACCCTATAGAAATAATAAAACCAAAATTCATAGGTCACGTCGGTGCTATTCTGAAGGAGGACCTCAAAGCTTCAAAGGGCATTATTCTGGGAATTATAATTGACAATGATGAAATGCCGCTGGCAAATGCTGATGTTATCCTATACCGGGTGGGCACTGATAAAACTCTTGTTCCTGTAGCTTATACACGAACAAATCACGAAGGCATTTATCTTTTTGTAAATGTGCCGCAAGGTGAGTATCTGGTAAATTCCAACCGCTCGATAATTGTAGACTAGTCGTTATTTTGGGTCAATTAACGCATCAACGCATAAAGGACGATTAAAGCTATAACCAGAATAATAAAAACAGACGCAATTATTAATACTTTATTAGTAAGGTTACTCAAGTTTTGCTCGTTTTGGTTTTTTACAGATTCATCATTAAAAGAAGGATCGGCAAGGATTTCTTCATCGCTGACATCAGAGGCTGATTCAAGAATGCCTTTTGCTTCTTCAATTTTTTCTTCGGGAACAAATAAGTCGATCCCCATGGCGGTATTCCCAAGAACAATATTTAAATAGGCTCCGGGTCCCCTGTGCTTTCTATATACAGGTATTTCAGCAGTTGCAAGCTTGGATTCTATAATATCGGCTTCAAAGCTGTCACTTGCGGTAATTAAAAATGCTTGGCCTTCAAGTGGTGGCTTATGTTCATTTTCAGCTTTCTTTTTAAACATTCACATCACTGCTCCTATATTACTAATAATGATTCCTGCATTTAATCATAATACAATAACCAAATTATTTCCAGAGGCAAGAACAAAACACTAAAAACTGCATAAAGAAGAACTCCTGCCGATTGAATATTTTTATATACTATAGATATCATTTTTAATTCTAAAGTGTTATACTAGCAAAAACGTTATCCGGGGAGGCGGTATTATGAACAAGAATATAAGAAAGTATGTTATCACAGGATTAATGACAGCACTTATATTTGCCTTCACATTTGTATTCCATATTCCTGTCCCCTATACTTCCGGGTACATTCATCTTGGTGACAGTATGATATATATATCTGTCATTGTTCTTGGTCCGTTTTTCGGAGCATTTGCCTCCGGTGTCGGATCAATGCTTGCCGACCTTCTTGCAGGCTATGCCCAGTATGCTCTCCCCACTTTAATGATAAAGTCAATTATGGCGCTTATGATGGGCTTGCTGCTCACGGGTAAGACACGGAAGGCCACAATAACATCTTTGCTTTCTTCTCTTGCTGTCTGGATAGTTTTTTCAGCTGGTAGTATCTTTTATCTTAAAAACCAGATTTTAAGTATCGGTAAAGAGAATCTTGTTAATTTTCTTGCGGGAGCTGACGCCGATTCGGTAACCCTTAACCGAAAAGCGGGAATCATTGAAAAATTCCCTGTGTATCTGACTATTGGTCTGATAATTATATTAGTCACGATTTCCGTCTTAGCATATTTGATTTCAAAACGAGATGGCAATAATGTTTTTAATATAAAAGCAAAAATGGGA
>CAYWXN010000232.1:0-3652 GCA_964462075.1 uncultured Ruminiclostridium sp.
AAAGGAGAAAGAAAAAAGGTTGGTAAAAATCCGCAAATTATTGCTATAGTCAGCATTATGCCCGATTTTGTATTTAAAGTTATATACCACATAATTGCATACTGAACTAAGGACGAACCAAAAAGGGATATGGTCTGCCCTGCCAAAAACAGTACGACATTTTTCTTCCAGTCGATTTTAGTATCCAAATGGTTTTCCTCCATAATATACAATCTAGGTTGTTTCATGGTATTATTAGGTAGAAATTATACTTGAAATAGTATACCCCAGTAATATATTAAAGACAATAACTTTTACTAGAGACGGCATGCAAAATGTGGGAATCGTAAGAAATAGAAGAAAATGATGCTTTAATCCGGCACATTATTTTCATCAGATGACACAGTCACATCAGTATCATCCTTGCTGTGATTCGGCAATATTACATTTAAAGGAACAGCAACAATAATTCCCAATAATGTGTCCACAGTACGTTCAACAGCCATTCGTAAGGGTGTAAGTTCCCCGGTGTATCCCATAGCTACTACCAAATAAACTATGCATGTAAGAGCAGTTGCATCGGGCCAGCCCAATTTAACAGGTATGTAAATAACAGGAATAAGCAGAATGCAAAGAATAAAATAAAATAGTAGCGAATAATAAGGTATTCCGACTTTCAAAAAAAATAGCAATGCCAAAACACCGGTAGCACCTCCAAGAATTGTGCCGATTGACCTTGTTAATGCCGTTTGAATAGTTTCCTTTTTATCCGCTTTAATACATATAATGGCCGCAATGGTACTTTGTATGGGTACTACACCCCGAATGAAATCAATTAGGCAGCAAATTAAAACTGCAACAACTGTCTTTATGGAGCGTAATCCAATTCTAAACTTTTTCTTATCATTTTTATCCATGGCAATGCTCGCTTTAATCAACTATAAGGTTATACGATACCTCTACTACTTCACCATTTTCGAGCACAAAGGAAAGATTTGTGTTGGAGTCTGTGTAAGTGTACTTCTCTCCTTCTTTTGTAAAGTTGTCTCCATACTTGGAAATAACCTCTTCTAATTTATTGCCAAGAGTTATACCTTCTTTTGTTGCAACACCGTCGTTCATAAACACCACTGTGAAAATAAATTCATTTTCATCATCTGCGTCTGTATATGTGTAGAGGTCAAATCCATTATATGAGTATGTTCTGTCCATACCCTGAAAGGCACAGCTGGGGGATTCAAAATAATTCTGTGGCTCACCCAATGCATCTAAAACTGGTTTTGCATCAGCATTCATATAAATTCCTAAACCGTTATGTTCAAAATAATATTTTGATTTTTCCTCTGTGGCTGGCTTTGTTTCATTATTGCCGGGACTTGCTATACCGGATTGGGTAGGTGATGGGTTAACTTTTTCCGGACCTGAACCACAACCCGAAAAAAGTATCATAACAATCATTATTAGTGCAAATATTTTTATCTTCATTTATTATTTCTCCTTATTCTTTAGTTATTTCCTTCTGATCTCTTCATGTTGAATTTCAGTAAATAACCATAATCTTCTAATTCCTTATATTGATCCTCTTCCATTTTATAATATGCATCGGCCTTTTCTTTCCAAAGAGCCTTTAAATTCTCATCCTGACGCTTATCGGTAAGATTGAATTCTGTCTTAAGAATATTCCCCAGAAATACCGATGCTTTTTCAGCGCCCGAAAGATTTAGATGAAGTCCTGCGTCATAAGTATCGGTATTAAAGTCCAATCCTATATCATCCAAATGATTAAGGGTGTTAATATATTTTAAATCATTCTTTTGGGCATAGTCAACCATCTGTGCGTCCCATTCCTCATACCAGTGTGGGTAAAGGCTGGGGGCTTTAAGCAATACCAATTCTATACCGTTATCTTTACATAGCTTAACCATTTTATCCAGATACTCATAGCTGGTAGCGCCGAATTCGTAATTAGCAAGCTTTCTTGGATTCGGGAAAGTCCCGACCGGCTTAACATCGACTCTCATAAGATATCCGTTATGCGCGATCTGATCTTTTTTGAACCAGTAATTGAAGTCTTCTTCAGAAAGCTCGTTCCATCTGGAATGGTACCTAAGTAAAGGGAAAACATATGTAATTAAATCCTCTTCGGGAAGCATTGATGTCTTGGCTGAATTTATCTTAGTTATAGACAAGGGCATTCCGTCGATGGACATACGGTTATATGCTTCCTTCTGGGGCGTATCGTACATCATGGAAAGTACGCTGAACACAACAACATCGGGCTTCTCATACTTTAAGGTATCCTCCAAAAGATAATAGGAATGCCAAATAAGCTGTTGTGCGCTGCCTCGGATATAGCTTGTAATTCCGTATTTTTCCCAAAGTGTTATGGGAGAAAAGTTTTCATAAACCTCACAGTCCCCGATAAATAATACATCATGATCCTTATTCTTTTCATTATAATACTCGGCTATGAGGGCTCCTTCCACTATCTGCGTCATATACTTTGGCATCAGCAGTTTCTGAAGCAAGAAAGCCAGTAAGGTAATAACTAATATTAAAATCACAAAGGATATTGTCTTCTTTTTTTTCATTGATCCTATCGATTCTCCTTAAAACTAAAACTGGTTGTAAATGAACTGATTGCTGTCAAAGCCTATTCCATAAGCCCCAAAAATAATTATTGAGAAAAACAGGAGTATATAAACCGCATACCTTAGCACCACCGGTTTAACCGACATTTTTTCCCTTACACTTCCGCTTCTTTGTACGAGGCTAAATGCTATTAAAACAATTACTCCAATCAAAAGTACAATATAGTCGGAAATACTCAGGCCCAATTTAAGTAAGGAGCCTGTAAACAACTCATTTATGTTGAGCTTGGTAAACATTGAACCAAACATCCTGAAGGATACACCCACATCCCGATAGCAGTCTAGAATTCTTAATGAGGACATGAGCAGAAAGGTGCGTATAACCTGGAACAACCTAAACCCGAATCTATCACCTACATTAAACTTTTGGTGAAATTTAGCGTACAATGGTTCAAATTCCTGGGAAACTAAAATTACAAATCCGTTTAACAAACCCCAAACAATGAAATTCCAGCTGGAGCCATGCCATATACCCGTTGTAAACCACACTGCCATAGTTGCCAGGTATACAGGTACTCGCTTCCCTATTTTTTCTCCAAAGCGGTTTCTGGAGGATTTGGATAGGTTCAGCATGGGCTTACATACCGATAAAGGATAGAATATGTAATCCTTAAACCATGTACCCATAGTAATATGCCATCTTCTCCAGTACTCCACGATAGACTTTGAGAAATATGGCCGGATAAAGTTTTCCTTGACCTTAATTCCCAGCATCTGAGCAACACCTATGGTAATATCAATCCCACCGGTAAAGTCGGCATAAAGCTGTATCGCATAAAACACCATTCCTACCAGAACATATATTCCATTATAGGTATCGGGGTTCTTTGTGATTTCTAAAACAGCGATAACTATTCTATCGGCTATAACAAGCTTTTTAAAATATCCCCATAGCACCCTTTGAAAGCCAAATGAAAAGTCCTTACCATCGAAGCTATGCTCCTTATATAGAGAAACGCTTAAATCATCAAAACGGCTTATAGGACCTTGTATTAACTGTGGAAAGAATGAAACAAAGAGAG
>CAYWXN010000233.1:0-3647 GCA_964462075.1 uncultured Ruminiclostridium sp.
TGGATTGTCAGAAGGAGATGTGGTAATTTCTACGCCGCCAGAAAGTATTACCGATGGAGCAGCAGTTATACCTGAAGGTGATATAAAATGATTAGAATAGACAATATTATAAAAACATATACAACGGGGGAAATAAATCTGACAGCCTTAAAAGGAGTATCATTAAATGTAAAACCGGGAGAGTTTGTATCTATAATGGGGCCCTCTGGCTGTGGAAAATCTACATTGATGAATATATTGGGTTGCCTTGATAAAATGACATCGGGAAAGTATATACTAAACGGTAAGGATATATCGGGACTGGTTGACAATGAGTTGGCAGAAATAAGGTGCAGAGAAATTGGGTTCGTTTTTCAGTCATTTAATCTTCTTCCGCGTATGTCTATTCTTGAAAATGTTGAGCTTCCTATGGTATACGCCGGGGTATCCAAAAGAGAAAGAAGAGAAAAAGCACTTGATGCACTTAGAAAAGTTGATCTAAGTGAACGTATAAAGCATCGACCAAATGAAATTTCAGGTGGGCAAAGGCAAAGAGTGGCAATTGCCAGAGCAATTGTTAATAATCCATCAATTATTCTGGCCGACGAACCCACAGGAAATTTAGATACAAAGGTCACCAAAGAGATAATGAAGATTATCCAGGGACTTAATGATGAAGGTACAACTGTACTTTTGGTTACACATGAAGCAGATGTCGCCCAATACTCAAAGCGAATAATACATATGCGGGACGGTGAAATAATTGACGATGACCAGGTTATAGACCGTATAGTTTTTTGAAAGGGCAGAAGTATATGAATTTATTTGAAAATATTAAGATGGCTTTAGATAGTATAATATCCAATAAAATGCGTTCATTTCTAACCATGCTGGGTATAATAATAGGAATCAGTTCAGTAATTTCAATTGTCTCATTGGGTGTGGGAGGACAAAATACAATAACCGGGGAATTCGAAAAAATCGGAGCATCCACTATCACAATTAATGTAAGAGTATCAGAGGCCGAGAACAGTGATTACATTACTTACGATGATGTTGTACAATTAAAGGATAAAATCAGCTATATAAAATATGCATCTCCGTTTACATATCAACAGGGAATAGCAAGTTCCGATAAAAAAACCAAATCAGCTATGATATCTGGAAGCAATGAGGATATGTATTATATTGATAATTTAGAGATATTATATGGGCGTTTCTTTAATAGCATAGAATGTGAGGAAGGCCGTGCTGTGACCGTAATTGACGAAACTACCGCAAAGAACTTTTTCGGAACAAAAGATGTAGTTGGTAAAACTTTAAATATAGGACCTAATACAAGTACTAAAAAAGTAACGATAATTGGTGTTCTTAAGAGCCAGTTCGGAATGTTCGAAGATATGGCAGATCAAGAAGATATGCCGGCTATGATACATGTACCCGCAACATATCTAGATGTTCTTTATTCAAATCAAAGCCGGGTTAGCCAATTGTATTTAATGGCTGATACAAAGGAGAATGTAGAGGCGGCAGGAATATTGGCCCAAAATATGCTTATAAACAGGCATGGAAATCGTGACAGAGATGTTTATAAGGTTGAAAGTCTAATGAAACAGCTAGACCAGATAAATACAGTATTGGGTATTTTTACAGCTTTTGTAGCAGCAGTTGCGGCAATATCCCTTTTAGTAGGCGGGGTAGGTGTTATGAATATTATGCTGGTTTCTGTGACTGAAAGAACCCGTGAAATCGGCATAAGGAAAGCTATTGGAGCTAAGACCTCCAATATTATGTTTCAGTTTCTCACTGAGTCAGTGATAATTTCTTGTATAGGTGGCATTATAGGATTAATTTTTGGTGTAATCGGAGCTTATTTATTAGGGCAGCTCGCAGGGGTAAATCCGTCTGTTACGCCTCAGATAGTTATAATTTCTATTGCATTTTCCTCTGCGGTTGGTATCTTCTTCGGTATCTATCCCGCAAAAAAAGCTGCAAAGCTCGACCCTATAGAAGCTTTAAGATATGAATAGACGCACTGCTTAAGAAAACTCAACCGCTAACCATACCAACAATTGGTTCAACTTTAAAATATCGTTTTATTAAAAATAAACTCGAAGATTTTTGCCTTCGAGTTTATTTTTCGCTGATTAAATTGTTGGGTTTGGATAAATGAATGTTTTTCCTTCAAAATTCCTTAAAACTACCTTTTTTTCATCACTACTTATTATATATTCAGGATTTACCGGCGTTTTTCCACCTCCGCCGGGAGCGTCAATAACGAATTCAGGAACTGCATAACCGGAAATAAATCCTCTTATGCTTTTCATAATATCAATACCCTTTGAGACCGGAGTTCTAAAGTGGCTGATGCCTTTTGCAACATCACATTGGTAAAGGTAGTAGGGCCTTACTCTGATTTTTACTAGCTTAGTGAAAAGCTCTTTGAGGGTTTCCACATTATCGTTAATTCCACGGAGAAGCACACTTTGATTGCCAAGAGGTATTCCTGCGTTGACTATTTTTTCGCATGCCTTTGTCGATTCTTCTGTTATTTCTTTTGGGTGATTAAAATGCGTGTTAATCCAAATAGGATGGTATTTTTTCAGCATTTCAAGCAATTCATCGGTAATTCGCATTGGAAGAACAACAGGAGTACGTGTACCTATACGTATAATTTCAACATGAGGTATTTCCCGAAGCTTTTTAATTATGTTTTCAAGCCAATTATCAGGCATGGTTAATGGATCGCCGCCGGACAATAGGACATCGCGAACATTTTTATTATTTCTTATGTATTCAATAGCCGCTTCAATCTTATCATTACATAAAGAAAAGTCTTCACATCCTACGAGACGCCTTCTGGTACAATGACGACAATACATGGAGCATTTATGTGTCAGTAAAAACAGCACCCTGTCAGGATATCTATGTATTATTCCTTGAACAGGAGAGTACTGATCTTCACAAAGAGGATCATCCATGTCGGTTTCATCAACATATAATTCATTAATTGAAGGTACAGCCTGTTTTCTTATAGGACAGTTCTCGTCATCAGAATCAATCAACCTTGCATAATATGGTGTAATGGCCATTTTAAATTGTTCTAGGCACTTAGTTATATTCTCCTTCTCATCATCGCTTAATCGTTTAATTTTACTGAGCTGCTCTACAGTTGTTATTCTGTTTTTCATCTGCCATTTCCAGTCATTCCATTGTTCTGCCGCAACGGTATCTTTCAAGTCAAAAGGTTTCCGACTATCCAATTAAATTCGCCTCGATTCGAGTGGCTTTATTCCATATCGTTTTATTGCACTGTTAAGAATGTTTAGTATTAAATTCTGGTAATCCATACCACAAAACTGAGCTAGCATGGGGTAATCACTATAACCCGGGGCAAGGCCGGGGAGAGGATTGATTTCAATAAAATAAATAACACCATCTTCTGAAAGTCTGAAATCAATTCTGGAAAAATCCTTGCAATCCAGAGCAGTATAGATTTTTTCGGCAATATTCTTCATTCTTTCGACTGTTTCGCTGTCTAAAGCTGAAGGACATTTATATTCAATATATTTTTTATAATTGATCTTAACGTTGTAACTGTAAATCATGTTTGCGTTATTATCACCAAGATAGCAAATTTCCATTGGCTCGAAAACATGCATATCAGA
>CAYWXN010000234.1:0-3633 GCA_964462075.1 uncultured Ruminiclostridium sp.
TTGAGGCTTGACGAGTTGTATTTTATCCCAGTGCAACCATATGATTTGACTGGACATGCAGACGGAATGGTAAGGTTTTATGATGAAAATACGTTGCTGGTTAATAAGTTCGTACAAGAAACTAATTCGTGGCGCAAAAAATTGAAATATGCATTAGATAAAACAAGGCTTAATATAGTGGAATTCCCATATGTCCCTTCCGATGAAAAATATGAGGGAGAATGGACAGCCAAAGGCTGTTACATCAACTATGCTCAGATTGGCAATCTGATAATCTTTCCACAGTTTAATATTAATGAAGACGGAAATGCCCTAAGAAGAATTAAGGAATTATATCCTGAGCCAGCATATCATGTTGAACCAATAGATGCGACTAAGGTTGCCAAGGAGGGCGGAGTTTTGAATTGTCTCACATGGAATACGCACAAACCGATAATTCATAATGCGATAGATTATCTCATACCTTTATACGGTGATGAAAATTCAATGTTAGTCATTCACAAGGATGATATTAACGCAATTAACGATGCTCTTTGTGTCAGGTTGTCCCCAAGAAATAAGGAAATAAAAACAGCTTGGAGCATACAAAAGACATTCAAACATATAGAACCGATTGATGGTATTAGCACAGAAGATATTGATGGGGCAAGGTCAATCCTCACAAAGTATTATTCATCAGAAGAACTCTCAGATATACTCGAATCCCTATCGTCTCCCACAAAGAATGCCATGATTGAATTAATGGAGATTCCACCAAGATTGAAAAATTACAGACCGAAGAATTGAGTAAAGAAAAACACGTCTGATATAACCGTAATTTATTGGTTTGTAGAAATAAATTTGAGTTGTCTTAGCAAAAATCCTTGACAACAGCCGTTTTTGTCTCTACATTTGCTGCCAATACGGACGAACTGCCTGATTTGATTCAGGAACTGCCTGTAAAGTAACCAGTTCTGGTTACGGGAACAACACAAAAAATAGCTATTTGTGCCGACAGTACAAATGTTGGCTCATTAAAGGCATTGGTTCTTTGAATGCTAAGTTGTTTGATTTAATTATTAAGAGGTAGGGACAAGGACAAGGTAAAAACCAATTTCCAAACATTTAAGGAACACTCACACTGGAAATTCAGTGCACCATTTTGCCACTGTCACTGTTACAAAAAGTTTCAAAAAAGTATGTTTTATCTTGTACCTTGTCCATCCCCCTACGGCAAAAACCAAAAAAAGAACACTAAAGTGAAGAATTCCACTGGTAAGATGGATTTTTTTGTGAATACCGAAGTATTTATATATGCAAACGGATGCTTTAAGCATCAAAAAATAACTTTTATTAAAAACCATTTAAACATGAAAAAGGTTAAACCTCAACAAAATGTAAAACTAAACCTGACTCTTGACAGGAGTTTCTATCAGGTGCTCCAGAAAAGAGCCAAACAAGACTATGTGGCAACAGCTACATGGGCAAAGCAGTATCTCATGAGACATCTGCTTGAGAAAAATAACAGCGATTCTAAATGTCTAACTCAAAATGGAACTAACATGGGACTTTAACAGTGAAAATATATCAGGCAATAGTCAAACCTTTGGTTTATCTATTATCCCAGTATCATCAGCAAAAATTCCATTTAAAGAATGGAAAGAATACCAGAGCAAAATTGCCCCGATTTCACTCTGGCATCAACATTATCAAAATAAAGGCACAGTCGGAATCATTACAGGCAAGGTTAGCGGGAATCTTGAAATCATCGATGTCGATGTCAAGAATGACCACCAAAAAACAATAATGACCGAATATTCCGACCTAATTCCTGACGACCTACTCCGCAAACTAATTATCCAGACCACTCCAAATAACGGGTTTCATTTAATTTTCAGGTGTCCTGAAGCAGATATTGACTGCAATCAAAAACTTGCTCTAAACTCTCTGAAGGAAGTGATTATCGAGACTCGTGGTGAAGGTGGATACTTTTGCACAAGCAGTGTCAATAATGAAATCAAGCAAGGCAAGTTCGACCTTTTAAATCTGGATGTTGACATTCCAGTAATAACCAAGCAGGAGCGTCAGCTTCTTCTGGACTTGGCAAGAAGCCTGACTCGATGGTTTCCAACACAGGGCGATGATAATTCAAAGAGCGAAAAGCAGTTCATCTATACTACTGAACCAGCTATTAATGAATTCAATGATAAATACTCAATAATTGATTTATTTATTAAGCATAACTGGTCGGTGGTTAAACAGGATGACCAGAAGGTGTTCTTGAAAAGGGAAGGCTCTTCAGCACCATATTCTGGTTATTATTTCAAGGAAACTAAAACCTTCTTTTGTTTTTCAACATCAACGCAATTCACTCCTTCAAAGCCATATAATCATTTTCAGATATTAAAGCTGCTGGAAGGCAAGAATGACTACAGAACTACTGTGAACCTGCTACCATCCTTCGGATTTAAAATCCAATCAAAGTCTGATAAGATAACTTCTGATGATATCGCCAATTACCTCAATGATATCGGGGTGAGGTATGATTTATTCATACAGGATTTGACTTTTAATGGCGATATTATTGACGAAAGGCTTTATAATACAATCTATATCAACCTGAAAAAACATTTTGAAAAGGAAATTTCCCGTCAAAGGTTTGAAGAGGTGATAAAGTCCGAATACATCAATACTGTAAATCCAATACTGGAATTTATTAAAACAAACAGCGAAAGGAATCCCATCGGAACATTTGAAAAATGGTTGGATTGTCTGGAACTGAAAAACAAATCGATTGACAAATCTATCGTCCTTGAATATTTAAAGAGATGGTATGTCGGGATGATTGCACAGGCATTAGACGGTCAGTATCCAAATGAATACTTCCTTACGTTAATATCTGTTGAGCAAGGCATCGGCAAGACAACCTTCCTTAGAAACTATACCCTGCCAACGGAATTGCATAACTATCGAAAGGAGCATGCTCTAAGTTTTGATGATGACTTTAAGGTTCTTATGTCTCAGGCAATATTGATTGTGGATGATGAAATGGATAGTCGCACGTACGAAGCAGACAAAACATTCAAAAACATTTTAAGTAACAGTAATCTTACAACCAGAAGAAAATATGACCGTAGGATTAGCACGTTAAAGCGCAGGTGTTCATTTGCTGGTAGTGGCAACAATCTTTTTGTTGTCCGTGAGCAACAAAACAGAAGAATAATTCCGATTGAAATCGAGAAAATTCATTTCGCAAAACTTGGTGAAATTGATTTGGTGGATTTATTCATGGAAGCATACAATCTTTATGTTACTGGTTTTCAGTACTCATATCAGCACTCAGATAGGGCATCACTGCTCAAACTATATGATGATTATGTCCAAAAATCTGATGTCGATTATTTAGTTGACGATAACATCCAGCATCCTGAGACAATTGGTGATATTTTCTACCTGACAGTACTTGATATAGTCCTTTCGTTAACAAACAAATATCCATCATGCAGTAAGCGAATTAATGTGCCCACAATAGGTAAAATGATGGTTGAACGTGGCTTCCAATCTTCTCGCAAAGGAGAGGGTAAAGCAACCTGCTATGCTGTAAGCAAATCGAGCAGGATACTACCAATGCTGGATGACGGTTCACAGTCTTGG
>CAYWXN010000235.1:0-3627 GCA_964462075.1 uncultured Ruminiclostridium sp.
TCGGCGCCATAGCCAAGTGGTAAGGCAGAGGTCTGCAAAACCTTTATCCCCCGGTCCGAATCCGGGTGGCGCCTCCATAAAAGAATCCCTGAAGTGCTTGATTAAAGCGGTTCAGGGATTCTTATTTTATATATAATAGTTTTCGCTGTAATGCTTTTCAATTATGATGAGCGTAGACTATCTTCCAATTCTAGAAGTTGTCTTTTTAAATCCTTGATTTGTTTCAGTTTATCCTGCTTTGATTCACAGGCTTGTATTTGTGCCGCAATAAAAAGAATCAACCCTCCGACACCGACAACAAAATTACCTATTACATTTAGCTGGTCTGCATCCTTACCTTTTGATATGGCAATTGCAAGTAAATTTGCTAAAAATGAAAGCTGTTCTGCACTTCTTAGACAACCAAGAGAACTTAGAGTTTCCGCACATCGATTAATGGTTTCTTCCTCAAGCATAAAATTATCCCTCGGTATGCATACATGTAATATCTTATTCTTAATTTGCCGTCATTGCTACTTGATTTAACAGGCTGGATGCCGTCACTTAGTGAGCTTAATCTTTAAGTGTTGGGCTCAGGATTCCTCAAAAATCCTTAATCTTAGGTAATCTTCCTTAACAAAATCAAACTTAACAATCTTCTGCAGTGCTTGTTCCATAGATTTTTCCAAGGCCTCATGGGTCAAAAGAACGATAGGGACATAATTATCCTTTTCGTGACTTTCCAATTGAACCATAGAGGAAATGGAAATATTATTTTCAGCAAGAACTCCGGAAATCATTGATAATACACCGGGTTTGTCCATAGTCATAAAGCGCAGATAGAAACGATTTTTTACATCTTCAATGGGTATAAACTTAACTTTTTGAGTCAGGCTTATGGCTTGGTTGTCATACTTTTTGTTTTCTTTGAGAAGCAAACCCTTGGAAAGATCTACGATGTCACCGACTATTGCACTTGCAGTAGGGCGTTCACCTGCTCCGGGACCGTAGAACATAGTGTTCCCGACAAAATCACCTTTCACAAATATAGCGTTAAGCTCATTACTTACTGCCGCTAATAGGTGAGAATTGTCAATTAATGTCGGGTGAACGCGAAGATCCACTCCATCCTCAGACATCTTATAAATTGCCAGCAACTTGATGGTCATTCCAAAAGACTGGGCAAAGCTGGTATCGAGTTTAGTAATTCCGGTAATCCCTTCCACATATATTTTATCAAACGGAATAAAGGAATTTGATGCAATAGAAGCCAGTATAGTAAGTTTGTGTGCAGCATCCCCGCCGCTAACATCAAGGGTGGGGTTGGCTTCGGCAAATCCTTTGTCTTGCGCACCTTTCAAAGCATCGCCAAATTCCAGGCCTTTCTGATGCATTTTTGTCAGGATGTAGTTAGTTGTCCCGTTCAAAATACCGTAAATACTTTCAAATCTGTTTGCAACAAGTCCTTCGCGGAGGCCTTTGATAATTGGAATTCCTCCTCCGACACTAGCCTCAAATAATAAATCCACACCATTCTCCTGTGCTATTTTATACAGCTCCATACCTTTTGTGGCAATCAAGGCTTTATTAGCTGTCACAACATGCTTCCGGTTTCTCAGTGCCTTGCTTATAAAACTGAAAGCAGGTTCATACCCCCCTATAGTTTCAACAACTATATTGATTTCGGGGTCTTCTAAAAGAGTATCTATGTTTGTGGTGCAGTTTACCGTTGAAAGATCCAAATCCCGGTCTTTATCCCAATCCAGCTCCACAATAGTTTTCAGATTAAAATTCAAAGCGGAGCGGGTTTTTAATAATTCTTTCTGTTGCAGAAGAATGCGTGCGACCCCTGTTCCCACGGTTCCCAATCCAATAATTCCGATATTTACCTGACGATTATCCATATATTTAATACTCCTTTGTTCATTACTTCTATATTAAGTAAGCTCTATTATCTACGGATAAAAACATATTGTTATAATGGCTATTATATATATAAATATCTTTCAGTTCAATAAAAAAACGTTAGGGGACAAGACTAGAAAAAGTCCTATTTAGGATTCTGCTGCCATTTTGCAGCCCGGTTGAAGATAAAAGGAGTGGAAGCTGCTCCTGCAAGGGCTCTTTTAATAACTGATTTGCTAGATTTCTGATTATGTGACAGAAATCACAGTTTTACTTGTATATTTAGTTTAGGTTATAATAGACGATAAAAGGTTAAATTAATTGTAAATATACAAGGAGGATAATTATGAAAATAACTAAGGAAATGACAATTGGTGAGGTTATTAGAGCAAACCCAAAAGCTGCACAAATACTTATGGGGTTTGGCATGGGCTGTGTAGGATGCCCATCGGCTCAGATGGAAACTCTTGAGGAAGCATCTCAGGTTCATGGAATGGATATTAATAAGATGATTGAAGCGCTAAATCAGATACAATAAAATGTGAAGAGATTGCAGTATTAAAATTCTAAATTCGTAAGGCACTCTTAAAGGGTGTCTTTTCTTATATTCTAAAATTCTCCTTCTTTTTTCGGTATTCGGAAGGGGTACAGTTCTTATATTCCTTAAACTTTTTAATAAAATAACTCATGTTATTAAACCCGACATCGAGGGCTATATCCATGATTTTGTAAGTTTCATCATCTAATAATCTTAATGCCTGATTTATGCGAAAATAATTAATATATTCAACAGGAGTCTGCCCGGTAAGAGATTTAAATACCCGGCAAAAATGGTAGCGTGTCAAATTGACCTCTTTTGCCAGACGATCGACACTGATTGCTTCGGTATAGTTTTCTTTTATAAAGTTTAGTGATTTTTTCAACCGTTCTGTTTGTGATTGTTTAAAAACGCTTTGCTTTTCTTCAGGAAAGACTATGGCGTTATTTACAATGATCAACGAAAATATTTTTAGAACGGAGGCTTTTATATCGATTTCATAGCCTTTAAACTTTTTATCATAGGATTTTACGATACTATCGATT
The DNA here is from genome assembly GCA_964462075.1 of uncultured Ruminiclostridium sp. Lineage (GTDB taxonomy): Bacteria > Bacillota > Clostridia > DSM-8532 > DSM-8532 > DTU059. The sequence goes on from CAYWXN010000235.1 coordinate 2,968, forward strand.
TGATCTAAAGCCTCCTTTTCCCAGTTTTGTTTTCCGGTGATTTTTTGTGAAAGCTTTAAAGCACCGCTTATGATGGGACTAAAGTAGCGATTATAGCATATATCTTCAAAAGAGTTATATAATAGCTCCGAGGAAAATACAACAGAATAGTAGACGCAATAGGAATGATCAAGAGAATATCCGGAATGAATTTCTCCGGGATTAATTAAAATTGCCTCATTTTCACACAGCTCTACAGGTGTGGAATCAATCTGGAAAACGGCCTTACCCTTTTTAAGGTAAAGAAATTCAATTTCATCATGCCAGTGAAAATCAAGTAAATGTTCTTTGTATCCTAAGTCATTATTATATACGCATAAAGGAAAGGCAACACTGCCATGATTGACATTTTCCTTTAAAGTTTTTTTATCATACAATGTAGTTAATCTCCCTCTCGAATATTTTAACGTGCAGTGTAGTTAATTAATTTATAGTATAGCAATATTGTGTTAATAATCAGCAAAATAGCTAAAGATTATACTCTATTCATAGCATTATAATTATATCATAGATAAAAAAATAGTGGTTATTTATATACCTGTAATAAATCAAATATTTAATATATGGGAGGTAGCAAAATGAGTGCATATGATATTACATTTATAGGACACATGTGCTTTG
>CAYWXN010000236.1:0-3606 GCA_964462075.1 uncultured Ruminiclostridium sp.
TATAATCAGACATTTCGATAATATTGGATTCCATATTTTTGAGTTCTTCAAGAGTATGCGACCGGATCTTCTCTATTTGCGCATAGCCTTCTGCCACAAGGCTCTGGGCCTCATGCTCTATTTCTATTATCTTTTTAATTGCCTCTTCCATTAAATTACCGTCCCGTCAGATGTATTTTTATTTAATCATTTACATTCTATTCCTTTAAAATTAAGCTTTCAATCCATATCTTCTTCAATTTATCTGAATTTTATAGCCAATATTTCAGTAATTATTCGCAAAGAGTATTGAATAATTATACAATTGTATGTATAATTATTAAATAATTAATATTTGGAGGCGATCTTCTATGACCCTGAGCGAAATAATCGCATTGGATAAAAAATATTATTTCAACACCTTTGGAGACAGATTACCCGTTTGTTTTACCAAGGGAGAAGGAATGAAACTGTGGGACAAAGACGGGAAGGTATATTGTGATCTTCTTGCAGGAATCGCCGTGAATGCCCTTGGGCATTCCCATCCGACGTTGGTTAATGCAATTATTGAACAGGCTCAAAAGCTTATTCATTGCTCCAACTATTACTATATTGAGTCACAAGCAAAGCTGGCCCAACTGATCGTGGAGAATTCCTGCTGTGATAAAGTCTTTTTTGCAAATAGCGGCGCTGAAGCCAATGAAGGAGCCATAAAGCTTGCTCGCCTTTATTACAGGAAAAAGGGATTCCCTGAAAAATTCGAGATAATAACTCTTGAAAAATCCTTTCACGGAAGAACTCTTGCTACATTAGCCGCGACCGGTCAGGAAAAATACCAGAAAAATTACTGCCCGCTTACACCAAAGTTTTTAAGTGTTCCAATAAATGATATCGATGCGCTTAATCATGCAATAACCGAATATACATGTGCTGTTATGCTTGAGCCTATACAGGGGGAAAGCGGAGTTAATCCTGCTAATGTGGATTATATAAAGCAAGTACGCAAACTTTGTACTGAGAAGGATATCTTACTCATTTTTGATGAGGTTCAGTGCGGATTGGGGAGAACAGGCAAAATGTTCGGCTACGAGCATTTTGGTATAGAACCTGACATCTTCACCTTAGCCAAAGCCTTAGGAGGCGGCTTTCCCATTGGCGCCCTGTGTGCCAAGGAACCCTTTGCCTCAGCCTTTGAACCCGGTGACCACGGTTCTACATTTGGTGGTAATCCTTTGGCTTGTAGTGCAGGCTATGCGGCACTCTCCACTATTATAAATGAAAAGCTTTGTGATAACTCGGCCCGCATGGGAGAATACTTTATTAACGAACTTATCAAGCTCAAAGAAAAGCATGACATAATAACCGATGTTCGCGGCAAGGGTTTAATGATAGGAGTTCAGCTATCCCGGCCTAAAGCTGTGGCTATTAAGCACAAATGTCTTGACGCCGGCTATCTGATTGGTTCTGTCGGGGATAATATTATCCGTATGCTGCCACCTTTGATCATTTCAAAGGAAGATATTGATGGATATATTGCTGTCCTTGATAAGATATTGAGCGAAATATAAATATTTGTAAAATTTATATGCAATTTTATGCCATGGTACTGCCAAGTATATTAAAACTGACTTGAGCAGTACCTGTTTTATTTTAGCCGGTACATATTGTTTTTTATATGCAACATGACAAGCACATCTGCATACAATTTGATGAGATGTTTTATTACGGAGAAACAAGATTCCATAACCTGTTGGCAATTTTTAGCTGAGTAACAGGTAGGATTCTTCTTTATGTGGTGGGAATATGCCGGAAAACTATAATATGTTTGACAAATTAGGCGGAAATATTCAGAAAAAAAAACTTGAAAAGGCACTTGAAATGTTGAGAAATGAGGATCCTAATGAGCTTAAAAAAAGGCTGGGCCAAATTGATACCAATGAAATTCTTGATAAAATAAATGAATTTGATCCGAACAAACTTAGCCAAATGGGAATAAGTCTTGATGAAATAAAAAGCAGAGTCACTGAAAAAGATTTTGAGAAGCTTATTAAAATCCTAGGCCCTGACGGAGCCATTATAGCACAAAGGCTAAAATCAATGCTAAGGTAGAGTTGGAGGCGATTTTATGGCAGATGAGCTTGACAGAAAGCTAAAACAGATTGCCGACATGTTCGGGGTATCTGATACCAGTGGATTGAAAAATATTGTTGAAAATATTGTTCCTCCCGGATCAGCCTCAGATAGAGCAGAATCTTCGCCGGGTTCAAATATTCCTGTCGAAGAAAAGGCTGACTATAAGTCCCCACCCACCTCACGAGATAACGGTTTTGATGCGGGATTAATAGCAAAGGCAAGTGAAATGATGGGAATGTTTAATAATGTTAAAGACTCTAGAATAACGCTTTTAAATTCCATACAGCCTTTTTTGGGGTCTCAAAGACAGCAGCGTCTGGGAGGAGCTATACAGCTCCTAAAGGTCATTAATATAATAAGTACAATCGCTCCTACATTTAACCGCGATACAAAGGGGTGAATCAGTAATGGAATCAAGGGGTCTTAGCTCCATCCCATTGCCCTACGAAGTGGATGAAAAAAAAGTTCACCATGTTCCTTCTCAATACAGGCAGCAGCAATTTCTACCATCCTTCTTAAAAAACCTCAGGCAGGATGATATTATTTTGATTGCCTTAATTGTGTTGCTATTAATGGAAGGTAGCGAGTGCGATCTTCTTCTGGTAGGAATTCTGGTTGTTATTTTTTTAGCCGGATTGGATGGAAACCCCGTTTTCTAAAACTAATGCATAATTTTTGACCTATTGCAAATGCTTTTTATGGATACTCAATTTGGAGGTACTCATGAAAAGACGAATAAAAATTGCTTGGGTCTATTTTATTGTTATCATAGTTTTGGCAGGAGTATTTATATTACCTGGTCTCAACACCAAAATGAACCAATCCAGCGCGGTGCTATCGTATTACGGGTCAAGCGGCAGAGAAGTGACCGAAATTCAAAAAAGGCTAAAGGCTTGGGGATACTATAGAGGGGCTGTAGACGGTAAATATGGATATCAAACCTATCAGGCAGTCAGATACTTTCAAAGCAAAAACGGTCTTAAAGTCGACGGTATAGCCGGCAAGGCCACCTTGTACGCTCTGGGCTTGCCTACCGGAACTTCTGCAACCACAAATAATAATACCGACTTATTAGCGCGTTTAATACATGGAGAAGCACGCGGGGAGCCTTATGAAGGAATGGTGGCAGTAGGCGCGGTCGTTCTGAACAGGGTTGAAGACAGCCGTTTCCCCAATACAATTGCAGGAGTAATCTATCAAAAAGGGGCCTTTGATGTAGTCACGGATGGACAAATAAATCTGGTGCCAAGCGATACAGCTTATAAGGCTGCCAGGGATGCATTAAACGGTTGGGACCCGTCATACGGGTGCATTTATTATTACAATCCGGCAACAGCGACCAGTAAATGGATTTGGAGCAGGCCTTTAGTGGTTAAGATAGGTAATCATAACTTTTGCAAGTAGCAGCCCTCAGATAGCTGTTTTGGGCGCAAAGTGTGACAAGTGAAGTGTGACAAGGGGACGGAGTTGTTGTCACCTTCTTTACTCATTTAC
>CAYWXN010000237.1:0-3585 GCA_964462075.1 uncultured Ruminiclostridium sp.
TGTTGATCAGAAAATTGCACAATTATCGGCTCAAATAGGCACCGGATCCGGTTCAGGTTCAGGTTCAGGTACCGTTAATAATTCTACTGTTACACAGCTTCAGACAGATGTAGGTGATCTTACAAAGTTTATCATTGATGCCCTGACAGAGATAGAAACTCTGAAAGCTAAGGTCGCCAGCCTTGAAAGCGGCTATACTGTTGTTGAGGCTAAGACCGGACAAAAAATAATTCTCTCGGGTGGAAGTGAAGCTATCTTAAGAAGCGGTTCAGCCGTAGCTATCGTGGGTACCTCGGGAGGGCTTGTCGATGCCAGCATAGGAGGAGACATAGACAAAAACGGCATGAAAATACCTGTTCAGCATCTTTTGATTTCGGCAAGAACAGATGGAAGGGGACTGTCAATTACGTCAAATTCCTATCTTTTGATCAGAGGTGCATATACCATAAAATAAGGCCGTTTTCTGATATAAAATATCCCCATGAAAAAGTATCAAAGCGTTTTATGTTATGAGTAGGTTATATCAATTGTATCGTGCTGGCTATTATACTTTTTACAAAGTTGTCTCTCTTTTCTTAAAAGGTTACGGATGAAACTTCGGAATAAGCTTTTAGATCTTTCATCCATTTTAGATATAGATAGCCCATAATAATAGTTTGAGTTTTTTCTGTTTACCCATTTAACAATGCACTCAGCCATTATTATGCGGGACTTTTTATTGTACATTGCTAATGCAATTATATCATCCTTTTCCAGCTTACCTCGAGTAATGATACTGAATCCGCCCAGACTGACATTTAATACAACACAATAATTTTCATAAAAGTCACTAAGTTTACAAAAACTTCCGCATAAATATATATCATAACGTTTGTATTCTCGTTTGTTATCTATAATATCAATGGTTTCTATTTTGAGAATTACCGATCTTGAGGCGAACTTTACGTTATATACCTCGGCAGTCATTATATTAATATTCTTGTCGTCTATCATTTGGCAGTCCAGAATATCACCAATCATTAATACCGAATATAAATAACCTTCTACATGCTCAATTTCGATAAAATTTCCATGAACATTTATTACTCCCGTAATGACCCAGTCACTGCTATGCTGTTGTTTTGTTCTGACAAGCATACCCGCTTTAATAATTTTTTCGATATCTAACGATTCTGACATTGTTACCCCCCTCTTTCCAATTAAAATACCAATTTCCCGTTTTCTATTCTAGCCCGTACCATTCTTTTTTCCGAAAGGAAAGTATGTGAGATTCCGCCAACCTTTATTACCGTATCGGTGTAAACGGTTCGTATTTGTATGTAACTGCTTTCCGGAACAGCAAGTAGTATTTTAGAACCTCTTTCTGATCCTGCAGTATTGATTTCAATTCCTTTTTCGGCTTGTATACGCCCTCCCCTTATATATCCGGTTATAATTGCCTTTCCGCCACAAGTTATTTTTGTGTTTACGCATCCTTTACCTAATACACTGATGTTTCTTAATGCCATGATGTCGCAATTTACGGCTGTATTTATTGTAATATTACCTTTTATTGCTGTAGTATTTTTATCAGAAACTAGATTGGTTATATCTAGAACGATTTTATTCAGTGAGTTTAAGTCACTTAACTCAGAGAAATTACCCATTAATGAACGAGTGCTTTTCAGCAAAGAAAGAATAAACTCATTTTCAATATCATAATTTTCTTTTCGCAAAGAATTCATTACTTCATATACCAGCATAGGCAAATGTTTGTCCTTGCCATTTAATAAATAACGAACAAGATCAGAAAATGAATCATTTTGGTCTATATTGGCTCCTCTTGCATAAATCTCTTTAATGTCTTCTTTAAGCTCTTTGATACCGTCTATTAACTTTTGCAGCAGGGGTGCCGGATCCTTTGCTACGACATCGCTCATTGCTGCATTAATTTTGCTTGTAATTACAGTTCCTTTTATGGTGATATTATTGCCCGCATAAATGCTTGCGAAATCCACATTGCCCTTTATCAAAATATCGCGTTTTGCGATTACTTCCATGGATTCTCTTACATTTGTTTTTACTTCAATATCACCTTTAAAATAGACATTTCCGGTCATCATATTAACTTCATCTATAGTAATGGTGTCATATACTTGGAAGGATACAGAATCACCCTTTTCCTGAATCGCGGGTCTCCCGCTTTTTATAGCCGTTATCCGTCCGGTTTCTTCATCATATTTCGTTGAAAAAGAAGGTATTATAGTAATCACACGCGCATTTTCGAAGACTATGGGTTCTCCGGTAACAGTTATTCCGCTTTTTCCGGGTTTCCCCTTTTCTATTTTTGCAATAATTTGGCCACTTCGTACCGTTTGATAAGTTGAGATGTTTTTAAAATCGATATTGCCGGTCTCATTGGCTCTTGGCTTATTTTGTATTGTATCTTCATCTTTGTTGAAATAATACTCAATAATGTCGTCAGTGGCCGCTTCAGCAGCAATACCTTTGGCAATCAAATATCGCCCGGCGGTATTCTTATTGCAGATTTCATCTATAATACTATTATCAAGCCCATATACAATACCTGAGTTCTTTAAGAATTCAATGATTTGCTCAGCTATTATACTTTTAGTTTCGATGGTTTCTTGTTTTACCTGAATATCTAGCTTATTAACCGGATTGGAGTCCACAATGATATTTTTTACTATTCTTGATGGAGCATAGAAAAGATAGGCTTTTAAACCATCCTCCGTAACATTTATATCCATTTCCGGGTCTGTCTCAAAGTCAAATGTTTGAAGCTCTATTACATCATTTTCCGATACGGCGGTAATGTGGTTGTATTGTAATCCGTTTATCAGGAGTTTTACACCTTCGCAGGGATTGATTAATGGAGGCATACCACCTTTTTTTTCATTGTTTACAAATACTCGTCCGTTTAAAATCCATACTAAGCCATCATTCTCATTATTGAATTTATTAGTTTTGTTATTATACAATATACACACCTTCTTTAAGAAAATCGGATATCGTAATAATAGATTTCAAAAATTTATAAGATTCATAAAAATATAGTCAAAGTAATGTCTCTACATAATACTATAACACATATTCTTACATACCTACATATTATTTCGGTATAAAAAAGCAGTGATAACAGATTTATAAAAATATAAAAACATCTTACTCTTTTTATTTTTCTGTTTTTATACGATAAAGATAATGAGGGATGTATATGAAGAAAAATAACTTGATTAAGAATATAATTATTGCGGGGCTTATTTTTGTTACTTTATGGTTTGGAGTAAGACCGATTATCTCACGGCAGCCAGGCGGTAACTTTACTAAAATTCGCTCTGATGAATATGATTTTGCCGAAAATGAATATGCAACCATAGTAATCGGTTCTGAGCCCGAAGGGGTAGCAACTGCACTTTCTTGTGCGCGTACGGGACTGAAGACCTTACTTGTCACCGAGGATGAAGATCTTGGAAGCTACATTACACAGAGTATGATATCATCTATGAATCCCCAACAGGGTCTTATAAACGGGAAAAAGATTCTTTTGAATCAGGGTATATATCAGGAGATTTTTGGGAAATT
>CAYWXN010000238.1:0-3573 GCA_964462075.1 uncultured Ruminiclostridium sp.
CTGCATTCCTTTTTGTGGTTATTGCCAGAACTACTGCACCTCTGGCCTTTATTTCACGGATATTACTGATCATTTTATCAATCAGGTGATCCTGGGTCAATGGACATATTACCAAAGTACCTTCCTCGATTAACGCAATGGTACCATGCTTCAATTCTCCGCCCGCATATGCTTCCGAATGTATGTATGAAATTTCTTTTAGTTTTAAAGAACCTTCCATTGATAGCGCATAATCCATGCTTCTTCCAATAAAAAACACGCTTTTAGCATTAAAATGCTTATATGCAAATTTTTGAATTAACTCTCTTTCACTCAGAACCTCCTCAACCTGTTGGGGTAGTTTTTGAAGCTCAGTTATATAGTTTTGATATAATTCTTCGCTTAGCTCCCCTTTCTGTTTAGCAAGGTTCAGTGCAAAGAGATATAAAGCTGAAAGCTGAGTATTGTATGCCTTGGTTGATGCTACCGCTATTTCAGGTCCGGCCCATGTATAAAGAACATCATCCGCTTCTCTTGCTATGGAGCTGCCCACTACATTGACAATGGCAATAATTCTTGATCCCCTTTTCTTAGCTTCTCTCATAGCCATAAGAGTATCCAGGGTTTCTCCCGATTGACTAATAACAACGGTAAGATGCTTTTCATTGATAATAGGCTCTCGGTAACGAAATTCGGAAGCTACATCAACTTCAACGGGTATACGGGCAAGCTTCTCAATAACGTATTTACCGACTACCCCCGCATGATAAGCCGTCCCGCAAGCAATTATATTTATTTTTTCACAGTTTTTAATGAATTCATCGGTAATATTAAATTTATCAAACATAATTTGGTTATTCTGGATTCTCGGGCTTATGGTCGCTTTTATCGCACCTGGCTCCTCACATATTTCCTTCATCATAAAGTGTTCATATCCGCCCTTTTCAGCAGACGATACATCCCAGTCCACATGAAAAACATCCCTATATACCCTCTCTCCCAGAAGGCTGAATATCTCCGCTCCATTTGCGGTAACACTTACAACCTCTTTATCCTCAAGGATATAGATATCTCGGGTGTATTCCAAAATTGCCGGGATATCCGAGGCTATAAAATTCTCATTTTTCCCCAAGCCGACGATTAAAGGGCTGTCTTTTCTTGCAGCAATAAATCTATCGGGATATTCAGAGCAGATAACGCCAAGAGCATAGGCACCTTCAACATCATTCATAGTATTCATTACTGCTTTTAGCAAGTCACCCTTATAGTTATATTCAATCAATTGAGCAATAACCTCTGTATCGGTCTCAGATACAAATTCATAACCTTTTCCAATAAGAAAATCCTTAAGCTGCATATAGTTTTCAATAATTCCGTTATGGACAACAGCAATCTTCCCATTATTACTGAGGTGTGGATGGGAGTTGATATCATTTGGCTCACCGTGAGTAGCCCACCTGGTATGGCCAATTCCTATATGACCATTCAGCTTAAAACTGCTTAGTTTTTCTTCAAGGTTGGCAAAGCGACCCTTAGCTTTGACAACAGATATCTGGTTATCTTTGAGTATGGCGATTCCTGCAGAGTCATACCCTCTGTATTCCAGCTTTTTAAGCCCGTTGACAAGAACAGGTGTAACATCCCTTTCACCTATATATCCAACAATTCCGCACATAATAAATACTCCTTCATATTGTTTTGAGATAGAAATCTTAAGAACATCAAAAATACAACTATCATTATTAATAGATGCTCTTACAGCCATACGTACAACAAACATAACCGCTCTATATGAGCAGCTCTTGTTATTAGATTATAAACTGTTATTGTTTTGAATTTTTAGAAATGCATAAGTCCACTTAACACTTTCTGTCTCTGTCGTCACCGACAGGCTTTGTTGGTGTTTTTACGATGGTGGTTCACCGGAGGGTTTCCGCCGAATCTTTCGATAACCTCCCTCTCCTCGTCAACTAAGATTAATATTAGTCCTGGCGCTTGCTATTCTGTCTTAAAAATAATGCTCCTTTCCGACAGACACTTTGCATTTCATTTATATTTTATTCTAAAAGGATTATCCTTGTCACGCAATATTTTTTGAAAGTTCGTAATGCCATAGCCTGTAATGGCTAGGCAAGACGTTCTTCAATAATCTTAACAAGTTCGATTGCTTTATTCGTAATATATTCTTGTTCTCTTCCTTCAATCATTACCCTAACTAAAGGCTCTGTGCCTGAAGGCCTAATTAAAACACGGCCTTCTCCGTGGAAGGTTTTCTCCAGTTCATTACATTTTTTCGCAATGACGGCATCCTCAAGATAGCTATATTTTTTACTGTTACTCACTCTGGCGTTTTTAAGGACCTGTGGGAATATTTGCATAACACTTGCCAGCTCCGAAAGCTTTTTACCCGATTCCTTCATGATGGATAAAACTTGCAAAGCAGTCACAAGACCATCACCTGTTGTGTTAAAACTACGCAGGATTATATGCCCGGATTGCTCTCCTCCGATAACATAGTCTCCCTCGAGCATTTTTTCAAGAACATAACGGTCTCCGACTGTTGTCTTAACTAAATTAATACCGTTTTCTCTGGCCATTATATCAAAACCCAGATTACTCATAACTGTAGCCACAATAGTATTGTTCTTAAGAAGGTTATTCTTTTTAAGGTAAAGTCCGATTATTGCCATTACCTTGTCGCCATCGACTAACTCTCCCTTTTCATCTATAAAAAGTACTCTGTCAGCGTCACCGTCAAATGCTATTCCTACATCGCAGCCATTTTCCTTAGTAAAACTCTTTAGCATATTAAGATGGGTTGACCCGCAATCCTTGTTTATATTAAGTCCATCAGGATCATTACTGATAACCAAAAGCTCTGCCCCTAACTGACGAACAGCCGTTGGTGAAGTAACATATGATGCACCGTTTGCACAATCCATAGCTATTTTAAGGCCCTTTAGATCACCTTTAATGGTACTTTTAGCAAATGTTACATAATCATCAACAGCTGTTATTAGCTCAGATGTCGTGCCTACACCATCTCCTTGCGGGCTGGGTATTGTCTCTGCATTATTTAAAATTATAGCCTCTATTCTATCTTCCATTGCATCTGATAGCTTATACCCCTCAGAATTGAAAAATTTAATTCCGTTAAATTCGGCAGGATTATGTGAAGCCGAAATCACGACTCCCGCGTCATAATTGTGGTCACGAACTAACCGAGCTATTGCCGGAGTCGGAATGAACCCGGCCAATACTGCTTCAGCTCCCGCTGAACAGATTCCTGCAATTAAAGCCTTTTCCAGCATATCACCGGATCTGCGGGTATCCTTGCCTACCAGTATTCTCGGCATATGAGAAGATTCGCTTGCCAACACATAGGCTCCCGCTCTACCCAGGTTATATGCGATTTCTCCTGTTAATTCTATATTGGCAACACCTCTGACACCATCTGTTCCAAATAGTTTTCCCATATAAGAACCTCCATTACAAAAAAGGACTCCCTATTGAAAGCCCCAATGGTGGGGAATGCCAGGTTCGAACTGGCGACTTCTACCGTGTGAAGGTAGCACTCTCCCGCTGAGTTAATCC
>CAYWXN010000239.1:0-2301 GCA_964462075.1 uncultured Ruminiclostridium sp.
AAACGGCTAAACCTTTTTTATTGCGAAACGCCAATTGTTTGGTAAAGCCTCGCGAAAGCACAATAATGCCAATAAGTAAATAGGCATACCTTATAACCTGTGCAGGATAAAACAAAGGCCCAAAAAGATCCCTATAAAAATCAAAATAAGAGTAAAATAGCATATGGAGAGGGTTTGTTACTACAATTGAAAAAGATAAAACCGGCAATACCGCCCATAATATAAGATGTCTTTTCGGTGGTGTTTTATCTTTAGAATATATATAAGCAAAAACCACCAGACAAAACCCTAAAAAATCTACTCCAAAATACTGTATTACAATAAAAACCCAGCGCAGCTCCTGAGTATAGGATACTGTTTTTAATATTTTCGAGATTATCCACAGGCCTATCATACTCACAACAGCTAGATAGCTATATAGCAAAGGCGTTTTCCTTGCCCGAAAAAATATATAGAGACTGAAAGAGAAAATCAGAACAAGTGCAATAACATGAAAAATGCTGATAGTATATATCTCAAATGCCAGTTTATCAGATATTTCCAAGGTTTTGCTCTCCTTTAAGTCAATCAATCTATTGTTCCCATTATATTACAAGTATTCGTCTCCCTCAATGAAAAATCAACATTATCTGTTTAAGTCATATATTTATGAGCTAACAGTCACTCTTAATGACTAATAGAAAAATATGGTGACTTAGGCAGTGACCGCCGGGACTGTCTATATGACTTTTAAATTAATAAAATTGAAGAGACGCGGAGTTTAAGTCAGAAAGGCTAGTGGTGATATGAAACGAGCAGTATTTGAAATCAAACAAAATGCTGTTGGGCGGTACTATTTTATTTTTAAAGACGATAAAAATGAGAACCCTGTATACTCAGGAAGCTTTGGAGAGCGCTCCGAGCTTGAAAAAAGCATCGTATCGGTACGAGAAGCATCCTCTGTGGCAGCTGTCTGTGAAAATGATTGCTGCATAAAGCCTCCGGTGTTTAAGATTTCTGAGGTTAAGGATGGATTTGATTTCACGTTTATTGATTTTAATGGAAGAATTATTTTCACAAGTAACCCATACTCGGAAAAAAGCTTCTGTATAAATGCAATTAAAAAGCTTAAATGCTTAGCCTTTGATGCAAAGCTTATTGATTTGGTTTAAGGGAGGATTATACTATGAACTTTAAAAGGTTTGTTTTACTGCTGCCTGCTGTGCTCATACTTATGTTTTTTGTTTTGCTTTCCGGGTGCAGGATTGCACCCCCCTCCAGGGATGATACGCCTGCAAGTATTGAAGTCACCGAGCAAAGCCAAGAAAAACCGGAGTTCTCAGCGGAGCAGGAAACCACAGCTCCTATGCCTGTTAGTGATTCGGAGCAATTGAAAAAAAATAAGGACGAAAATCTTACTCCTGAAGCTTCTGAAGCTTCTGAAGCGGATAAAAATAACAATCAATCCGACTTTGATATTTCAAACCAGGTTGACAGCGAGGCTTTAACGCCCTACCAGTTGCTCAATCTTTTTGTGGGAAATGCAGATGAAATAAGCTTTGATTATACAGTCTATGAGCATCAGACAGGTCAGACCGATACAGGTTCTTTCTACAAGTCGGGTGAAAAAAGTGCTTGTATTTTTACCACAAAGGATATGAACGGAAACACCGTAACCATACGGGCGCTTGAAATGGATGGCTTTGTCCACTATATCATGGCTGATCCAATGATGATTAAATCTTACCTCGCACCGGCCGAGGACTTTATTTTATACGAAATGATGATTGCTGCAAAAACTGTACCTGATAAAGCCCTGGAAGTGGACGGCTATTTAATGTTCGAGCATAGCTTACCCTTTGTGCAGGATGAAACCATAAATGTCCAATACAGATTTTATATGAAAGAAAATGCTCTAAAGAAGCTGGAGTGTTTATTGGATAATTCTCATACCCTAACCTATGAGTTTTCCGAATTTAAACAGGAGGCTGATGATAGCGTTTTTGTATATCCTGAAGACTATTTTGAACAGCAATTCGATTATCCCAATACCTGGGAACATATGCCACCCTGGTGGGAAATAGGAAACGATGCATAGGAGGAAAACACATGTTTAAAAAAGCTTTAATCACTATTTTACTTGCAGGTTTTGTTCTCACAGGTTTTACAGCCTGTGCAGAAAGAAACGATACTGCATCTTCATCAGACAATAAGCCTTTTAAAGAGGATTCCGAGAAAGAATCCAAATCCAAGAAAGAATCCAAATCAAAGGAAGAAACCGGTTCAATTGATTATAACCAGCCATTACATCTTTATGCCCAG
>CAYWXN010000239.1:2311-3552 GCA_964462075.1 uncultured Ruminiclostridium sp.
GAAGGTTTACCTAAGGGCTTTCCTTCATCGATACCGTTTTACAAAGGTGCCCAGATTATTGATGCCGGAGAATACGGAGATGACGGCTATACCGTTGTTTATTCAGTAAGTGCAGATTATGACAAGGTCGTTGAATTCTATATGGATAGCATAGATGGTCTTTCTGATACCTATGTGGTGGAAGATGAGGCATATTTTGAGGATATAGATTTTGATGATATTCATATTAACGGACTAACAATAACCGATGTAGGGGATGGAACTCATGTTTTTATAACTTTACACGATAACAACTCCGGCGGGCAAGACGAGGAAGCGGATGAGGATAATAATGTATATGATGATGATGATTATGATGAATCTGACTCAGAAACCTATGGAGATGCCTATGAGGTTGAATTAGACAGCGACTATCCTATGGATGTCGTCCCCATTTATCCTGAAGCTAAAGTTGTCAGTTATACAAGTTTTCCGGGTGGCGGCGCAACCGTAGACCTTTTATTGCCACCTGAAAATTACGATGACGCTGTTACATATTATGAAAAAGAATTAAAATTGGCTCCTGAGAATTTTACATCATCTGCTATGACTTATGAGGCCTTCGAAGGAGAAATCAAGGGTTATGATGTAACTGTCCAAGTCGCAAAGGTAGTTAACGTTGACCCAATGGTTCATATTCTGATTACTAAATAACAGTTTAAATGAGGTTAATTATGAATAAATTCAAATACTCTCCATGGCGGAAAACCATCTCGTTATTGTTAAGCATAGCTGTTATTTTTACATGCTTTACCAGCTGCGGATCAAAGAAGTCTAGCTCTTCTACATCTGTTGAGGAAAATAATGATAATACCGAATCCTCTGGTGTAAATTTTACGCTTCCATATGAGGATAATACTGCGTGGATAACCGATTTCCCCAATGTTACACATTGGGAAGGCGATGTGGAAATGCCTTACTTCAATCCGCTGGGTGAAAAGGATAAATACACTCAGGTTCAGTTTGAAAAAAACTTAAACACTAAATGGGAATGGGTGGATAAAGACAACCGCCTTAAAAGCTCACAGATTTGTGGCGATACCTGGAAACTAAAAGCTTCCGGTTATACAAGTCAGGAAGATTTTCTTTTTCTAATGGACAGCTATTGTGTCTATAAAGGCATGGACTTTTATGGTCGTGTTGCTGAGGACGAGCGAATGTTCTCTATAAATGACGCTAATAATGTTACTTGGTGGGCATTG
>CAYWXN010000240.1:0-3322 GCA_964462075.1 uncultured Ruminiclostridium sp.
ACACTTAGACCATCCTTAGAGCTGGCTTGTTTTGGAGAATCGCTTTTTGGAGAGAATATTGATGTCCTAATAGAAGCAGTTGCTGGTGAAAAACAAATTGGAAAGCCTGCCTCATCAAGTTATGTAAATTCAACAACAGGATATGTTGAGATTAGACCTGGAGGTTCACTGAAATTCTCCTTAGCAATAAACGAAGGTTTTGAAGGCGATTTTATGGTTTATGCTAAATCTCCTTCAACTGGAGTTATTTTGTCAGAATTGAGTTTAACGACACAATTTATGTAAATAATATGGATGAACTTGATAAAAAATTAAATGAAGCTTTTCCTGGAAAAGTTGTAAGAAAAGACCTACTTCATGATGTAAAGAAGGCGGCAAATGTCCCTTCTTTTGTTTTAGAATTTCTTTTAGCTAAGTACTGTGCAACCAATGATCCGGAAGAAATTGAAGCTGGAAAGGTTGCTGTAATAGAGGTGATTGAGAAGAACTACGTAAGGCCTGATGAATCAAATAAAGCACAGTCTACAGTTCAACAAAGAGGTAAACATAAATTCATAGATAAAGTCCATGTTAAGTACTATGAGGGCGAAAGAAGGCATTGGGCATCAATGGAAAATTTTGGTTCAAATAGGATTGCTATTAGTGAAAAACATTATCAAGAGAATGAAAAACTGTTGGAAGGAGGTATTTGGGCTGAAGTAACTATAGCACACAATGATATTGAGGAGGATAGTTATGCCTTTTACATTGAAGATCTAAAACCCATTCAATTAGCGCGGTTTGATGTAGATAGATATTTCAAAGGGAGAGAATACTTTACTACTGATGAATGGATTGATGTTTTATTAAGGTCGGTTGGATTAAATCCAAAATCAATAGAAAATCCTCCAAAAGGACAAAGTAGCTTAGTTACAAAAGGGAAAAGATTAAAATTTCATTTTTTAGCAAGATTAATACCGCTGGTTCAGGCAAATTTTAATTCGATTGAGTTAGGCCCAAGATCAACAGGCAAATCCCATTTTTATTCTGAATTCTCACCGTATTCAACTTTATTTAGTGGAGGTCAAGCAAGTACAGCAACCCTTTTATACAATAATGCAAGAAAAAAAGTTGGAGCAGTTGGATTTTGGGATAATATAGGTTTTGATGAGGTTGGTAAAATGAAAATAAAAGATAATGATACCATCCAAATCATGAAAGATTATATGGCTAAGGGCCGTTTCTCTAGAGGACAAGAAGTTAATGCTTTTGCTAGTTTTTCATTTGTTGGGAATATCGACCATTCAATAAAGGATTTGGTAATTTCAGATCAACATGATTTGTTTATTACGCTTCCTCAAGCATTTGATTTGGCCGTTCAAGATCGTTTATTTAATTATATTCCAGGCTGGGAATTACCCAAAATGAGCAATGAATTTTACGCAAATAGCTATGGTCTTATAACAGACTATATGGCAGAAGCATTTCATCATTTGGCTAAACATAGTAAAGATTATTTCGATATAGTTAATCGTCGTCTAAAATTAGGCTCCAATGCAAAAGGTAGAGATGAGCAAGCAATACAAAAAACAACAGAAGGTTTAATAAAACTTATTCATCCACATGGCGAACCCACAGATAAAGAGTTTGAAGAAATTGTTGAGTATGCAGTTGAAGGGAGAAGAAGAGTGAAAGAACAAATGAACAAGCGCAAACCAGACGATGAATTTGAGGGTATTGATTTATCCTTTTTTAAATCAGATGGGTCAGAAGTAATAGTTTATTGTCCTGAAAGTAGAAATAATAAGGTACTACAAGCAACTAATAATAATGAGAACATCATTCAAACAGAAGTTGATGACATAAATAAAATTCATCCTACTGATACATCTTTACAAACAAAACCAGAAATTTTGCATGAAAAACGGATTGATGTTATGTTTGGTGATACTGGTTATGGTTATGAAACACTTTTCAAAGATTATCTTGTTGGTGCGACAGAAATTATTTTGGAGGATCCATATATTCGTCAAAACCATCAAATACAGAACTTTATTAAGTTTTGTGAAGTAGTAGCTAAAGTTGGTGATGCAAAGAAAATAATACTGTATACATGGTATGATGATGAAAGTCAAAAAATTGACAATGAATTAAGTAAATTTGATCCATTGATAAATAGCCTATTTGATAACGGAATAGAACTGACTATTGATTATCGAGGACCCCAAGAGATGCACGAACGGTTTCTTAGGCTCAATAATGGTTGGACAATAAGAATGGGGAAAGGTCTAGATTATTTTCAGAAGTTTAGTGGCAATTATTATCAACTTGGAGTAAGTGAGCAAGATTTAAGGGTATGTTTGCAGACCAGCTTTGATTTTTATAAGGAAAAGTAGTGTAAAACAAAGGAAATGGGAAAAGTCAGAGAGAAATTTGATGAATTAGCGTCACAAACATCACTGCCTGAATGGGGAGCCGAATCTTTTTTTTCTAACCACAATATATTTATTCAGATAAGAGGTGAAATGAATCTCAATGAATGGATAAGTTTTCTTTTGCTGTGTGTTGGAATTGATATTGAGAAATTTGAAGAACGCCAAATATCAATCAAATATGATTCATCCCTGGAAGATAGACTAGCATTGAATTTCATCGCCAGATTTCTGCCATTTGTTGTCAACAATTTTAACTTTGTTGAGTTAGGGCCAAAAGGCATCGGTAAATCATTTTTATACTCATTATTTATTAATAATTCTTGTCCATTAACTACAAAACGAATCAGTCGTGCAGAACTGTTTTATAATTATGCCAAAAAGAAAGTAGGAATTATTGGTTCTCGTGATAATATCGTTTTTGATGAAATTCAATTTGTTAAAATTGATGATCCTACCACATTAGCTTTGATGAAAGATTACATGGCAAATGGCAAGTTTTCCATTGGAAAATCTGAAATTAAAGCAAATTCAAGTTTTTCGTTTCTTGGGACAATTGATTTAACTAAAGAATTAAAACAGAGGAACTCCGGCCTGATCCAACTTTTACCAAGTGTATTTGACACAGCATTTTATGATAGAATACATTTTCTCTTACCTGGATGGGAGGTACCACTGCTTAACTCCAATAGTATATCTGCAACAAATCCATTTATTATAAATCACTTATCACACTTATTGCGTCTTCTGTTTGTGACTAATGAACAATACTTAGAGTTTATTGACAAAAACCTTAGACTTGAAACTTCTTCAATTACCGCAAGGGATAATAATGCAATTAGAAAAAGCATATTGGGTTTACTAAAGCTGTTATTTCCAGTCGGAGTGCCTTCACCTCAAGAATTCGATCA
>CAYWXN010000240.1:3332-3552 GCA_964462075.1 uncultured Ruminiclostridium sp.
GACGCATTGTCGATCAACTATGTATTTTAAGTCCAGATGTATTTACGATTGGGGATATTGTTTACTATAATAGAGGTGGAGTAAAAATTTCAGTTTACTGCCCAGAATCGGAGCATATCAATAATAAATAGTGATCTTCAGAACTATTGTATTAGAAGATGCTGCTAATTAACTTTAAACAAGGAAATCGGTCAGAGACTTATATCCGTAATTAGGTCCA
>CAYWXN010000241.1:0-3551 GCA_964462075.1 uncultured Ruminiclostridium sp.
CCTTTACTTTTGTAAGTGAAAAAATCAGCGACTTCTTTGGGTATTTTGAGGATGTTAAGGAAACAAAAACAGCTAATCAAGATCTTCTGAAAAAAGTAAACGAGTTGGAGAGGCAGCTTCTTGATTTGGAGAAGCTGACTAAGGAAAATAAAGAACTTAGAGAAGCACTTAACTTTAAAGACCAATATGAAGAATATGAATTTGTGGGATGCAGCATTATTGCAAAAGACCCGGGCAATTGGTTTGAGGTCTTTACAATTAACCGCGGCAAAAATGATAAAATTACAGCAGATTCTCCTGTTATAACGGCCTACGGGTTAGTCGGGAGGGTATCGAAAACTGATTTGATAACCTCCCAGATCGTCTCCATCATTGATATTGACAGCACAGTAAGCGCAAGACTTTCAAAGTCCCGTGATCTTATAGTGGTCAGAGGTGATGTGGAGCTCAAAGGGAAGGGATTGTGCAGAGCAGATTACATACCGCCAAACACCGATGTAATGCCAGGAGACACCGTTGAAACCTCGGGTATCGGAGGAATATATCCAAAAGGTATTATTATTGGCAAGGTAGTCAGCGTTATCAGCAACGAAGGGCAGTATGACTCTTATGCGGTAATTGAACCCGTTGTTGATTTTAAGCGCTTGGAGGAGGTAATAGTTCTAAAAAAGGATAAGTGAGAAAGCTTAGAGGGAATTTATGAAATACAGGGTTATGGCAGCCGTTATACTGATATGGATAACCGCATTTTGCCAAAGTACAATATTGGAATATCTTGAGATATTCAATGTCAGACCGAATATATTAATCGTCCTTATGGTTATAGTAGCTTTGCTCAGAGGCACTGTGGAGAGTGCTGGCATGGGCCTTTTCTTTGGTCTTACCATGGATATTCTGATGGGTAAAACCTTGGGCTGGTATGCGCTGATATTCTTTTTAGTTTCAATTCCTATATCAATGATTAATGAAAAGCTTTATAGGGAAAAATTTCTGGTTTTAGTGACATTCACTTTTTCCGCGACAATTATAATAGAAACATTATTTTTCCTTATTGTGTTTATGTTCAGAGGATACAGATATTTGCCTTATCTTTTCGGCACTGTAATAATTCCCGAAGCTATATATAACAGTATCCTTATTTTACCGCTTTTTAAACCGGTCAGTAAGGCATACAATCTTCTTGACAGCGTTGATAGAAGGAGGAATCGGCTATCGGCATGAATAATAAACATGAGAAGAAACACGAAGGCTTAGACAGATACATAATAATGGCGGTCTTTATTCTAATAGCGGCAGTTGCTATTATATATAATCTTGCAAAGATTCAAATAGTAGATGGGCAGAGCTACAGAGAAGAAGCAATTTATCGTCTTTCTTCCTCAGGTGTAATTTACCCTAAACGGGGAGATATATTTGACAGAAATGGTGTTCCCATTGCGGGAAGCCGTATGGGATATTGTACACAATATGTTGATGTTAAGATGCCCAATGAGGAAAAAAACCGGATGCTTTTAGAATTAATCAATATTTTGGAGCAGGATGGAAAAGCAATAAAAAGCAGATTGAACAACTATTTAGGGTTTAATCCTATCAGATATATAACAGAAAAACCGGAGAGTTTTATCAATACAATCGTAATTAGTAAAGAAGACGCAGAGTTTATTATTACAGCAGATCAGGCATTTAAATACTTGCGGGAGAAAACCTTTGAAATTGATGCAACATACACCGATGAGGAAGCCTTTAAAATAATGCAGCTCCGCTATGAAATCTTAATTAGTCAGCCTCAGATAAATAATCCTCTCACAGTAGCCGATGATATTTCGGTAGATACTATGAGCATACTGGAAGAAAGAAGCTTCGAGTTAAGAGGGGTCACCACCTTTATTAAACCTTACCGTGAGTATTATGAAAACGCAAGGATAGTATCTCATGTTCTTGGTTATACGGGAGTTATTTCTCAGGAGGAATTGGAAAAATACAATAAAGAGCTTGAAGGTATTGAGGGCAGCGTTCCTTATATAACCAGTGACATTGTGGGTAAGATGGGTATTGAGAGTGCCGCCGAATCAATCCTTAGAGGTGTAAGGGGCCAAACTTTCCGTGAAGTAGATGAAAACGGCAAAACAACCACTTCATATCTGGAAAGAGCGGCAGTTCCGGGACAGGATCTTTACCTTACTATAGATTTGGACCTTCAAAAGGCGGCCGTAGAATCCTTAGAGAGAAATATTAAAAGAATCCGCGAAATCAAGCACAAGAAAAACTTCGGGGATGCCAATGCAGGGGCCGTTGTCGTGATGGATGTTAATAACGGAGAGGTTTTAGCCATGGCCAGCAATCCTGATTTTGACCCTAGAGTTTTTCTTGAGAACAATGCGGCGGCTATAAACGAATTGTGGAATAATCCCGAGGCTCCGGTGGTCAACCGGGCCACCTCCGGAAAGTATGCTCCCGGCTCAACCTATAAACCTCTTATTGCCATTGCTGCTCTAGAAAGCGGTGTAATTACACCTAAATCTAAAATACATGCCCCCTACAGTGAAGAAATCGGAAATATGATGTTCACAAACCCGGAGGGAAACCAAGGCAGAATAGCTCTGAAAAAAGCTCTGGAAACCTCCAGCAATATGTACTTCTACAAAGTCGGAGTACAAACCGGTATTGATAATATAGTAAAGTGGGCGAAAATTTTCGGATTCGGTAGGAAAACCGGAATTGAGATTGGAGAGCAGATTGGCTCTATTGCATCAAGGGAATATAAGAGGCAGTTTTATGATGAGGACTGGTATCCGGCAAATACTGCAATGGCATCAATCGGCCAGCTATATAATGCATATACTCCAATTCAGCTTACCAATTACGTCAGCATAATTGCAAATGACGGCAAAAAGTTTACTCCTCATCTTATAAAAATGGCTGTGGACGAATCCGGAGCAATAACCTACGAACCTTCTGAGGAATATGAGCAGCTACCTATTTCCCAAGTTAATATCAAAGGGGTAAAAGAAGGTATGGAAGCTGTCGCCAATTCAGAGGACGGTACAGCGGCAGAGGCATTTAAGGACTTTCCGTTTAAAGTAGCCGGAAAGACCGGAACCTCGGAGACAGGGCGTGAAGCAACATCATCTTCCAACGGACTTTTCGTGTGCTATGCACCCTATGATAAACCAGAAATAGCAATAGCCGTGGTGGTTGAGCACGGTGTGTGGGGCCGAGAAACAGCTCCTATATGTGCTGATATTATGATGGAATATTTCCGCTTAAATGAAGAAAGAGGAAGTAAAGCGGTTGATAATAACTTAGATGTCATTGATATTATTTGGTAGAGAGGGATGAATTAAAAAATGAAGCAGGAGATAAAAGGGATCGTATTTAAAGGGAATTCTGAGGGGCTTGTTATTGTAATTCCAGAAGATTATGATTTTGAAAAGGCTAAGAACGAAATTGAAGACAAGGTAAAAAGTGCTGCCAGATTTTTTAAGGGTGCAAGAATTAAAGTTACCTACAGAGGGATCACCTTAACTGCCCAAGAAGAAGAAGAGATAAAG
>CAYWXN010000242.1:0-3550 GCA_964462075.1 uncultured Ruminiclostridium sp.
TTAGCTAAGCGCATACTCATTAAAAGCTGACTTCTATGTTCAACAGTAAACAGATTAATCTTTATCTCCGATTCTGCCACAGAGCCATACATTATAACTTTATTTTTACCTAAAATGACCTTGTTTTTTAATGCAACAATTGATTCTTTATAGGATGCAGCAACATCAAACAATTCATTTCTTATGTCTCCGACACCTATGGTGACCGAAAAATCCATATGTTTTGTGACAATTGCTCTTAACCACTCCAATTTGTATTCCAGACCGGAAAAAAGATCTTTTCTGTCTTCGTTTTCATTTACACCGATGATTATGCATATCCTGTCGTCATTATCATAGCACCGGTCAAAAACAAACTGTCCGGATAGGATTTCATCAGCAATATTTGAAACAGCAAATTTCCATAGCTGCTTGTCCTCGTCATCCCAATCAAAATGCTCATCAGTATCCACTTCTATAGTAACTGCCAGATAATAGTTTGAAGAGTTGTTAATCTTTAAATAATCCATCTTTTTAAGGATTCCGTCATCTTTCTTAGTTAAATTGCCCCGAAGCAGCTCATTAAGAAATTTGTCCTTTAACAAAGGGACGCTGTCTTTTACTTGCTGTCTGAGCTTATCCATCTCCATCTTTATCTTGTCTTCCTTTTCGATGATACTTTTAAGCTCCAGCAATGTCTTCTCCAGCTCTCCTTCATCAACAGGCTTCAATATATAATTAAAAACGCCCAGTTGAACTGCCTGCCTTGCATAATGGAATTCGCTATGCCCCGTTAGAAGAATAATCTTGATGTCATTTTTTGCATCCCTTAAATTTTGAATAAACTCAAGTCCGTCCATTATAGGCATATTTATGTCTACGATGACGATTTGGGGCTTCAATATCTCTACTTTTTCAAGCGCATCCCTGCCGTTCTTTGCTTCACCGCAAATTTCAAAACCAAGTTCCTCCCATGGGAGAGATATTTTAATGGCCTCTCTGAAATAGAATTCATCATCAACAATCATGATTCTCAGCATATTTACACCCCTATACTTCAACTGCCGGCAAACTAACAGTAACCTTTGTGTATTCCCCAATCCTACTCTCAATGCTAATACCATACTGTTCTCCGTATAGAAGCTTCAATCTGGCGTCAACATTGTGTAGCCCAAAATCATTGTTCTTACTATTTTCCGGCGGCGGGTTAAGTACCCTGTTGATTTGTTCCTCAGTCATACCTACGCCATCATCATTGACCTCTATTTTAATGTAATCTTGAACATAATAGCCTTTTATAATTAAGTTCCCTTTTTCTTCTTTTTCCTTTAAACCATGATAAATTGCATTCTCAACTAAAGGTTGCAGTGTCAACTTCGGTATTTGGTATTTCAATATCTTCTCATCGAAATCCAGTTGATAATCCAGGTATTCTATATATCTGAGTTTTTGAATAGACAGGTAATTATTAATAAGATGCATTTCGTCTTCGATTGAAATAATATCCTTTCCTTTGCTCAATGATATTCTGTAGAATCCGGCCAAATTTTTTGCAGTCAGCATGGCATTGTCCTTAAGCCCCAGCTTGATAAAAGAAATGATTGTTTCAATTGTATTGTATAAAAAATGCGGTTTGATTTGTGATTGAAGAAGCTTAAATTCATTTTCCCGTTTCATTTTTTGTTGAATATATATTTTGTCCATCAAGCTGTTGATTCTATCCATCAGGCTGTTAAATCCATCCCCAAGCATTCCGATTTCTCCTTTTGCTTTAAGGTCGGCTCTAAGCTTTAAGTCCCCGGATTTAATCTCCTTCATGACATTGACCAGTTTCAGTATAGGCTTCGATATGGTATAGGATAATAAATAAGAAGCAATAAATGCTACCATAAGGCATATCGATCCAAAAATCACAATTAGCCTTGTCATTTCTTTATTCTCATAGGTGATCTCATCCAAAGGAATAACACTGACGATTTTCCAGTTGAGCTCATCAAAATTCTGGACTGTTATTAATGACTGCTTACCCCCGATATCGTTGACAATACTATTGCCGCCGGAAATGTCATCAAGTTTATATCGGCCTAAATAGAAAGCTTCATCGAATTGTTGATATAATTCGCTTTTGTCTTGAGCCGATATAATATTGTTTTGATCGTCAACAATATAAAATCTGTCATCCTGATTAACTATATTATCAAGATATATGGAGGCAACATTTTCTTCATTCAAATAGAGTATTACCGTTCCGAGAATATTCCCGGTATCAAAACCGATGATGGCTTTACCTATTACAAATACATTATCGGTTCCTCCGCCGAATTTATATTTCATTCTTGTTAAGCCGACCCATGTGGGCACTTTTTTTTGTGTTATATAGTCTATTATTTCGTCGTTTAAAAAAGGATAAACACTTGAATTGTCGACAAAACCGATATCATATAGATTTCGGTCTGTGGACATAATACTTGCAGCTACAATATAGCTGTTGGGATGTACTACATTGCTGATGACCGTAGATAAGGTCTTTTCTACATCAAGCCTTTCCAGTGAGGTCATGTTATTGTTTCTTGATTTCTCAAGCTGCCTTTGGAGCCTGTTATCTGTTGCAAGTATCCTGACATAGTCCTCCGAATTCCGGGTCAAATTCAAAAGACTGTTATTAATTAATGATAATTCTCTCTCTGCATTTTTAGTTGCTTTTCCGACAATAGCCTCATTAGAAATTTTTATGGCCATAAAGGCGAAAATAGACAGGGATAACATGAGTATAGCCGCATAAAAAATAAATATTCTTGTTCTTATGGACATTTCCTTTAACGAAGAGATTAAAAAACGCATTTTTTGTTTTTTCTCCTTCTGTCAATGGTAAGTGCTGCAAAATCTGGTTTTTCGCCATTAAATTATACCATATTTTAATAATACTTGTCTTTATCATATGAAAAAAAGCGGCTTCACTGTATATTACAGGAAACCGCCTGATTAAAAAGCCCTGTTAATCCAATTCTTGCAATGGAATCTTTATACCATTGGCATCAACGGTATACTCGCTGTCATAAACATTTATCACAACGCTTGGACCGCTTAATATCTTGAATTCAGCATT
The DNA here is from genome assembly GCA_964462075.1 of uncultured Ruminiclostridium sp. Taxonomy (GTDB): domain Bacteria; phylum Bacillota; class Clostridia; order DSM-8532; family DSM-8532; genus DTU059. The sequence continues at coordinate 3,086 of CAYWXN010000242.1, forward strand.
TTCCTTATCCACCTTTACCATAAGCAGCGAGCCCTGATATTGGAGCTTAAAATTGAAGGAATTCCATTTTTCAGGTATGGACGGCTTGAATATCAAAACGTCCCCGTCGGTTCTCAAGCCGCCGAAGCCATATACCATATTGAGCCAAGCACCTGACATGGAGGTAACATGAAGTCCTTGATCGGTATTCTTGTTATAATTGTCAAGGTCAAGCCTCGCCATGTAATTAAAGAACTCATAAGCCTGCTCACCTTTGCCCAGCTCTGCGGCAAGAATTGAGTGAATAGAAGGAGAAAGTGATGACTCGTGGATACATCTTTCCTCATAATACTCGTAATTAATCCTCTTCTGCTCCAAGGGATAATCGGTACTGAAAAAGAATGGCAACAAAAGTACGTCCGGCTGTTTAATCATATTGTATCTGAATATTCTTACATAAGCCCAGTGCTTGTATATGGGAATCTG
>CAYWXN010000243.1:0-967 GCA_964462075.1 uncultured Ruminiclostridium sp.
CGAATGGGCAAAAGAACAGTTAAAATGGTATGAAAGAAAGCACTTCATTTCTGAAGAAGGGAAGCCCGATCTTACATCAAATGTTAGAATAATTTCAGAGATAATGTCCAACAACGGTTTGCTTCTTGACAACAGTTACCAGATTTATAAAGGGTGCATGCACATCTTTCCAAAAGACTATTTTTGTCCAAAATCACGTACAGGTATCATATCCACTACTTCAAACACCTATTGCATTCACCACTTTGCTGCATCCTGGCACCCGTGGCATATGAAATTGAAAAAATATTTTTTTTCTAATATTCTGGGGCCAAAAATTACGGATATGCTTGTTCGCACAAAAAGATCACTATTAAGAAAGTATCATAAGCAATAATCCGAAGAATTTGAAGTACTTCTCAACATATTTCACCTCCATAGCTATCATCGCTTATTTTTCAGTGCTGATGATATGTGCCTTTCTTTTTGTTCCACGATTTCTTCCATTCCTATGGATTTTTTTCGGAGCCTTTTCTGCATTTTCATTCTTCTATTTCAGTTCCATACTCTCATTCAGGTGGTTAAAAGTTACAAGGAAGCAATTTCAAAAGAAAATTTTCTTAACGGCATTTTTAATCAGAATTGTTTACGTCGTTGCCATCTACTTCTTTTATAAAGCAAAAACCGGAATTCCCTTTGAATTTAGTGTAGGGGATTCCCAAGGTTATCATATCACTGCAACCTGGATAGTTGATTTGTTCTACCATGGGGCACTTGAGGTTTATTTCAGGGATTTTATGCAAGGTGTTTCTGACTCAGGATGGGAAATGACCATGGCATTTATTTATCTCATATCTTTTCTTGCTATTGATTGACATAATATCGAAAGGAGTATCTTTTATACAGTACCACCAATCCGTCTCATAACCGCAATCCCAATTGGTAGTCCATCTGGCTAACAATGCCGTACCCCCCCCCCCCCCCCTTC
>CAYWXN010000243.1:977-3530 GCA_964462075.1 uncultured Ruminiclostridium sp.
GGTAAATGCATTGGTTAGCGCATGGACAGTTGTCCTTATTTATAAAATATCCGAAAGGAACTTTGGTGAGTATGCTGCTCGCATAACAGCAGTCATGGCCGTTTTATTGCCATCATTTATTTATTTCTCAGGGCTCCACCTTAAAGAGACATTTATGGTTTTCTTACTGATGAGTTTTATCAATCAGTCTGATGCCCTCATTAATTCAAGAAATTTCAAACTCTCCAATATCTTAAAGATTGCTTTCTTCGGAGTGTCATTATTCTTTTTCCGGACAGCTCTGGGCTTGGCAGCATGGTTTTCCTTATTCAGTGCTTTCTTGCTTTCATCAGAGAAACTGATGAGCCAATACAACAGGATTGTCATAGTAAGTTGGCTGTTAATTGCCACTGCGGTTATATTTTCAGGAACGATATTACAAGAAGTCACTTCTATTGCTGAAAAGAGAAGTAGTCAGCAGGAAAGTCATCTTGAATGGTTTTCAACACGTGAAGGAGCAAATAAATTTGCTAAATACGGAAGCGCTGCGGTATTTATACCCATTATTCTTTTTGCACCATTTCCTACTTTGGTCAATATCCCGGACCAGCAGAATCTTATGATGACAAACGGTGACCTGTTTACCCGGAATGTATATGTATTTTTTGTATTGATTGCATTTTACGTTTTGTATAAAAAGAAAAGACTCAGGGTAAATTTGTTATTGTCTGTGTTTCTTTTTTCTTATTTGCTCATTCTTGCCAATAGCGGATTCGCTCTTTCTCCCCGGTTTCATGTTCCTGCTTTACCATTTTTGATTTTATTTGCTGGCTATGGGATTACCCAAATGAACAGGAACAACTCAAGCTATTATTTCCTTTATGTTATTGGAATAAGTATCCTTATTATCGCCTGGAACTGGTTTAAACTTGCAGGTAGAGGACTTACCTGATCATGAGAATCCTTGTGGTTTGTAGTTATAATATCGGGAAAATTCCGGTTTTTGTAATTGAACAGGTTAACTCACTTAGTCGGTATGGAATTGTTTCTGAATACTTTCTCATTAAGGGAAAAGGAATGATTGGTTACCTGTCTAACTTTAAAGAATACAAAAGAAAGATTCAATCATTCAAGCCGGATCTGATCCATGCGCATTATGGAATCTCTGGCCTATTTGCGAATCTGCAGAGGGAAGTTGCCGTAATTACGACTTTTCATGGGAGTGATATCAACATCAGGTCTGTGCGTATATTATCTAAATTAGCAATGATTTTGTCCTCCTACTCTATATTTGTATCAGAAAAAATGGTCAGTTTAGCATCTGTAAGAAAGAATTATTCAGTTATTTCTTGCGGAATAAACTTAACCATTTTCAAACCTTTAGACAAGTATAAATCCCGTGAGATATTAGGTTGGAATGAAGATGAAAAAGTCGTTCTATTTTCAGGATCATTTTCAAATAAGATTAAAAATTACTCGCTAGCTAGAGATGCCATACGAAAATTGAATCAACCAGTCAGATTGATTGAGTTGATCGGGTATTCTCGGGAACAGGTAAATCTTCTGTTGAATGCCTGTGACTCATTACTTCTCACCTCACTTTCGGAAGGTTCACCAAATATCATCAAAGAAGCCCTGGCATGTAATTGTCCTATTGTCAGCACTGATGTAGGTGATGTAAAAGAAATCACTCGTGATGTAAAAGGTACATTCATATGTGACTTTACAGTAGATGATGTCGCTAAAAAATTAGAATCGGCATTAGATTACAATACAAAAACTGACGGAAGGCATAGAGTAATTCATTTGGATCACATGCATATTGCAACTAAAATATGCCAATTGTACCACAGAGTTAGTACTAATTAATTATTTGTAACCCAGAACTGATGTAAATGTTAAAACATCAGATATACAGTATACTATTGAACGTTTATTGCTATAGATCATTTTTGATGTGAAAGAAGAATATTTATGGGATATATATAATCCACTGGGATATGGTAACAGATCTGGTCGTTATAAAACGATCAGGCAAATGGAATTTATAAACAAACATCTTTCTTCAGATTGTGAAAGTATTCTTGATTTAGGAGGGGGAAGTGGCAGATTCTCTATTCTTTTACATGAAAAAGGATATAAAATCACAGTTGTTGATTTAAATGAGAGAGCTATAGAATTGTGTAAAGAGAGATCGTTAGAAGATTCTCACTGTATGGATTTCAGGAGTTTTGACAGAGTCGATTATGATATGGTAATTGCCATTGATTTATTTACTATTACACCTCCTGAAGATGTATTCCAGGCTGCCTATAAACATCTTAAATATCAGGGAGTTTTTATTTTCTCTGCTTCGAATAAAATGAGTTGGAGATATAAGCTTCATCTTATGAAAAAAAGCAAAACCTTAAACCTGGGAGAGTATTCATTAAAACAGTTCCAGGAGTTGATAGAACACAATAGTTTTTCTATTAAAGATATCATGGGTTTCTTCTGGATACCTTTTGAAGGACAATCTAATAACAGAATGATCCCTTTCTTTGCATTCATCGAAAGAAAATTACAACTCAATAA
>CAYWXN010000244.1:0-2019 GCA_964462075.1 uncultured Ruminiclostridium sp.
CCCCTGTATAATGCAAATAGATTCAACGCTGCGCTTCGTTCAGGATGACAATGTAGTTCGCATAATTCTTATATAGTCATATTAAATAATTCAAAACATTTACAATTTGTCCGTTCTTAAAGTATACTCTCGGGACGCGTTTCCCGATTATGCATACAATCTCATAAGGAATAGTGCCTATGTGGTCTGCCAATTCCTCCGCCGTTATTTCATAACTGCCCTGTTTTCCGAGCAGAACCACTTCATCGCCGGTTTGTATATCTCCTTCAATATCGGTTACATCAACCATACACTGATCCATACAAATACTGCCTACAACAGGAGCAAATTGCCCGTTCACCAACACTCTGGCCTTTCCTGTGAGCAGTCTCGAATAACCGTCCGCGTATCCTACGGGAATGGTAGCAATCCTCGACTTTCTTTTCGTAAAAAACTTCCTTCCATAACTGATAGAAGTGTTTTCATCCACCCACTTGATCATGGCTATTGTTGTTTTCAATGTCATGGCAGGTTTTAAATCTATAACAGACCTATCCACTTCCTTAGACGGATAAATGCCATATAGGATAATTCCCGGCCTAACCATCTCCATTGCAAGCTCCGGATATTGAATTACTGCCGCACTGTTTGCAATATGGCGTATGGGAATAAGTATTCCTATACGGTTTAGCTCGCTTATAATACTGTCAAAAAGCTCAGCTTGGTGAATAGTAAAGCTTTTATCTTTTTCGTCGGCTACAGCGAAATGTGTAAATATACCTTCTATAATTATTCCGGGAAGCTTCTGTATTTCACTGACGGCCTTAACGGCACTGTATCCCGGGGGGAATCCGACTCTGGTCATACCTGTATCAATTTTTATATGTACCCTTGCTTTTGTTCCCTGTCTCACAGCTTCATCAGAGAGTGCTTTAGCAATATCATGACTGTAAACGGTCTGAGTTATATGATATTTTATTAATTCGTCAACTCTCAGCGGGTTGGTATGGCTGAGAACCAGAATTGGTATACTAATGCCAATCTGCCTAAGCTGGATTGCTTCGTCCAGCATTGATACCGCAAGGCGCGAACAACCGCTGTCAACAAGGGTATTGACTGTTTCAAGAACACCGTGTCCATAGGCATCGGCCTTTACAACAGCCATAATTTCAGTGCGTTTCCCCACTACTTTTTGAATTTGCTCTACATTATGAGTAATACAATCCAGATTTATTTCTGCCCAAGTTCGTGTAAACTTATAATCCATTTTTCCCACCTGATTTTTAAGTTCGTATTTGTCACTTCGACCGCTACTCGGATTTATGACTCTACATGGATAATAGCCTTTGAAATATTTTCGGCTATATCTGAGGCCATAACTCCGGCTGCACCTTTGTCGGCGGCAGCAATATCCCCGGCAAGTCCATGAAGATAAACACCTGTTACGGCTGCATCATAGGGAGATAAACCCTGTCCCAAGAGAGATGTTATAACTCCTGCCAGCACATCCCCGGAACCCGCGGTAGCCATTCCCTGGTTGCCGGTAGGATTTATGGATGTCCTTCCGTCATTGGCGACTATTACAGTCCCCACTCCCTTTAATACTAGGGTCAGACCGAATTCATCGGCAAAATCCCTAGCAATATTGATCCTGTCCCCCTGTATATCCGAGACTGATTTTCCAGTCAGTCTGGACATTTCTACTGGGTGGGGAGTAATAACTGTCTCACAGCGAAGCCTTTCTAATAATGTCCTTTCCTTTGACAGAATATTAAGTGCATCGGCATCCATCACCATAGGCTTATCACAGTTCTCTACGACAGCTTTCATAAGATTTAAGGCTTCATCGGTTTGGGAAAGCCCCGGCCCTATTAAAACAGCATCAGCATCATCTACAAGCTTTTTTATAAGGTCATTTAATCCGGTTTTGCTATACTCTGTCAGCCCGGTAAAAACAGCTTCAGGCAAAAGTATTGACATAGTATTGATACAGGAGCGTGGTACAGCGAGTCTTACGAAACCGCAACCGGTTCGATAGGC
>CAYWXN010000244.1:2029-3507 GCA_964462075.1 uncultured Ruminiclostridium sp.
GGCACTTAAATACGCTGCACCGGTCATTGATTCTGAACCGGCAAACACAAGAAGTTTTCCGAATGTTCCTTTGTGCCCGTCTACAGGACGTATTGGCAGCATTTTCTTGATATCGTTCTTCTCGTTTAATTGGGAAGTTTCCATTTGCTCAGACAGCGCGTATGGAATTCCTATATCGACTACCGAGAGCTCACCCATAAATGATGCTCCCGGCTGTTGGACCATTCCGATTTTAGGCAAATAGAATGTAACCGTTGCATTAGCCTTTACAGCATTCCCCATAACTTTACCCGACAAACCGTCTATACCTGAGGGTATATCGATAGAAAGAACATTTGGAGCAAAAGTATTTATGATGTCGATAACATCGGACCAGATTCCCTGTACAAAACGATTCAATCCTGTACCAAAAAGGCCGTCAATAACCAAATCGCTTTCACGACACGCAATTTTAAGCCTTTCTAAATCTTCTTGCCCTGATATGACAGGAATATCAACTCCAAGATTTTTCAGGATCCTGCCGTTTGTATATGCATCTCCGAAAAGCTCCTCCACATCTGTCATAGAAAAAACCGATACCGCATACCCCATAGTAAGTAAATGCCTCGTAACCGCTAAGGCATCACCGCCGTTATTTCCGCTCCCTGCTATTACAGTGATATTAGGTTCTTCCTTGCCTTCAAGCATGCTTGATGCCTTGAATGCAATCTGGATGGCGGCGTTTTCCATTAGAACAATACCGGGGATACCAAGAGTATTAATGGCTATTTCATCAATTGCTTTCATCTGCCGAGGTGTCAACAACTTCATCTTTTAACCCCTCCAACTTATATGCTTCTTCAAATTCTTTGACCGGGTCAGTACCGATAAGTTCGGTTAGATCAACGGCATACTTAGTCCAATCAAGCGATATTGTTTCCAGCTCTTCGCCAAGCAGTTTCTTTTTTTCCTCGATCTCTGCAAGCTCCTTTTTGATTTCAAGAGCTCTCTCATTATTTGTCTTCAATGTTGAAAAAATATAATTGATCGATTGATTAAGGAGATTTAAATTCTCTTCCCGCAATCGATCCTCCAGATTCTCAACATCCTCCAATATGTTATTTATACGATTATTGATCTTTTCGATTTCCTTTTTACATTCTTTCAGTTCTTGCTTTGCCGTAACGTTGTCATTTTCGAATGCTTCTTTAGTAAGACTCATGATCTTATTCATACATTTTCGTTTTTGTGGCTCCAGATCATCCTGCTCTTTTCTAAGCATAGCTTCTTTTTTAATAAGCTCATTCATTTCTTCTTCGGCTTTCTGAAGTTCAGGAGTTATCTTGAGCGTAACAAAAAGTTTAGTCCATCTTTCATCAATGGACAATCGGGTTATATTATTCTTTCGCAAGATTGAAGAATCGAACATTACATTTGTATTCGATTTTTCTGACGGCTCATTAGCCTGCGAACTCTTTTTTTGTCTATGTTTAAAAAGC
>CAYWXN010000245.1:0-3505 GCA_964462075.1 uncultured Ruminiclostridium sp.
ACCGCAAACTGCCTTGATTTAACGATATTTAACATCTTGTCGGCATCTCTGTACCGAACTTAAAGACATTTTGTTCTTTCATATTGTAGCATTCAATTTTGAGTAATGCAACACTAAAAAAGTAGGTAAAAATATTATTTTCTCAGCAGATTACTAGGATATTATTTCAATTTATAGATTCATATGGAATTTAGGGCTATAATTAAAAATAATAATCTTATTCGGAGGTTTGAATGTTGGACTATCTGATTATATTAGCTCTTGCTATTGTTTTTATTTTATTAGTGAACATTAATCGGCACTTAAAAATAAAAAAGAAGCTTAGAGAATCAATTCTGAATTCTTGGGGTGTTTTACCTGACAATACAATTGAACAGTATGAATATAAAAATTTTTCCCAGTTATTTAGTTTTCTTAGAAAAAAAGATTCTGACTGGGTTATAGATGATATAACATGGAATGATTTAGAGATGGACAGCTTTTTCAGCCTAATAAACGGCACTATGACATCTATGGGTGATAATGTTTTGTATTCTCTTCTTAGAACCCCTTTGTATGATAGGGATAGATTTATTGATAGAATGGAAATTGTCGATTACTGGGCTGAACACAGTGATGATCGAGAAAAAACACAGATGATATTGGCGGACTTCGGGAAATTCAGACCTAGCCGAATAGATATGTTGATTGATAAATGCGACTTTCTAAAACTAAAAAATCAATGGGTTTTTAAGTTCTTAACTTTTGCTCCCATACTAGCTCTTCCATTATTTTTCATTAGTATTGGATACGGAGTGTTATGGATTATACTGAGTTTAGGAATTAATGCTCTTTACCATGAATCCAAGGTAAAAGAAATACATTTAGGATTAGAGGCAGTAACCCAGGCTACAAGAATAGTGACCCTGGCTAATAAACTATATAAAAATAAACCATCTGGACTTAACAAAAAATATGAAAACATAAAAACACAATATAAAAAGCTTATACCAATATTGGGAAAAGGCTCTCTAAATAGCATTATCATAGGATTCACAGGTAATAAAAGCATAGATATACTGTCTTTATTTAATATGGTTTTTTTGGTTGACTTTTGGGTGTATCAATCCGCCATAAATTTCATAGAAAAACACCATGAGGATTTTGCCTGTCTAATAGAAGCAACAGGTGAAATAGATGCGACTATAAGTATCGCATCATATAGAGAATACCTTTCAGATGAGAGCAATAATGCTTTTTATTGCAACCCTGAAATATTGTGGAATTCGTATAAAGATAATTTTTATATACGTGCTGATGATGTATTGCATCCTCTTATAAAGAATTGTGCTCCTAATCCCATTAACTCAATAAAACCGACACTTGTTACTGGGTCTAATGCATCGGGGAAATCAACGTATCTAAAAACTATTGTAATTAATACTCTTTTAGCCCATACTCTGGGTTTTTGCTTAGCAAAAAAATGGACATCTAGACCATTGTTTCCCATTACCTCTATGGCTTTAAGAGATAGTATAATAAATGGAGAAAGTTATTTTATTGCTGAAATAAAATCGCTTAAACGGATATTTTCAAGGGTAAATTGTGATATAACATGCCTTTGTGTAATAGATGAGGTGTTGCGTGGTACTAATACGGTTGAGAGAATTGCCGCATCTTCACAGCTTTTATACGCATTGGCACATAAAAACACTTGCATATTTGCAGCAACTCATGATATTGAATTAACTTATATTCTTTCAGATGTTTTTGCAAACAAACATTTTGAGGAAATAATAAGTGATGATGATATAAAATTTGATTATATAATTAAGGACGGGAAAGCCAAATCTCGGAATGCTATAAAGTTACTTAAAATAATGGGATTTAGTGAAGATGTTATTAAAAAGGCAAATAGCGCAGTCGAAGCGTTCGAACAACAAAACAGGTGGGCAAAACTGGAAGGAGACTAAAAGTGAAAAAACTCATATCGTGGAATGTTAACGGATTAAGAGCAGTACTGGGAAAGGGTTTTTTAGATTTCCTCGACAGCAAAAACCCAGATGCCTTTTGCTTGCAGGAAATAAAGCTCTCGGAAGGGCAGCTTGACTTGGAGTTAGAGGGGTATGAGGCGTATTACAATTATGCCGAAAAGAAAGGCTATTCAGGCACTGCCATCTATACGAAAATAAAACCAATAAATGTTACATATGGTATCGGAATAGATAGACATGATCACGAAGGGCGTGTAATTACTCTTGAATTTGAAGGCTGCTACCTGGTTAATGTATATACTCCGAATTCGCAGAGGGAATTGGAGCGTCTATCATATAGAATGGAATGGGAAGATGACTTCAGAGAGTATCTCCTATCCCTTGATAAGGTCAAGCCTGTAATAGTCTGTGGAGATTTAAATGTAGCACATAAGGAGATAGACCTGAAAAATCCCAAGACAAACCGCCGAAATGCGGGATTTACAGATGAAGAGCGAAACAAGTTTTCCGAGCTTTTAGAGGCCGGCTTTACAGATACATTCAGGTATTTTTATCCCGACAAAACCGAAGCCTACACATGGTGGTCATATATGTTCAAAGCTCGGCAAAACAATGCCGGGTGGCGTATTGACTATTTTTGCGTGTCTAAAACTTTGGAGAGTAAAATACAGGATGCTATTATTCATTCCGATGTTATGGGTTCGGACCATTGTCCGGTAGAGCTATTGATTGATGAGAGCTGTTTTCTTTGATGATTATATCCTTACAGCGAATAATAAGCTCGGGCATATCCTCGCCCCAAAAGAGCATGTGTGCCTCATAGCCACCTTCGGTGCGATATAGCTCCTCATAGATCCATGTGCTCCCAACTATATGCTTATCCAGCTTGATAATATCGGAATCAACAAAAGTGATCATATTATAATTTGTAAATCCGCCGTGTGTATCAAAGTGAATGACTACACTATTATTAATGGTAAGCCCGGTTACTTCACAATCGTGGAAGCTGCATTTACCTCTGATACTTTGGGGTATCTGTTCAGCTTGCTGTGCTTCGGTATATTCATTTAAAACCCGGGTTACTTCTTTTTTGTTTTCTTCGCTTATGCTTTCTAATTGGTCGAGAATTTTCCCGGTGCAGAAACCTAAGGTGAAAACCCGAATATCGACAATTTGCTGTAAGATTTTGTGAGGAAGCTTATCGGCTATATCTTTTTGTGCGGCTTCCTGAAATAGGCGGAACTCTCCCCTGCATTTTTCCTCATCAAAGGGTGGACGGGAATCATATTCAGCTATTAGCTTATGAATGCGATCTTTCTCCTCTGGTGGCATATTATAGATCACTTTATCTTCTTCCTTGATTTCTTCTCCACTCATAAATTTGTCAGCGGGCACAAGGGCACAACCATCCTGTTCCAACATGAAGCGGGGATCAACATCATAAACCTCATGCTGCAATTTAATAAACTCTGTTTCTTTTATTTTATAGAGCTGTAAATAAAGTTCTTCATCATATATATTGCATCTACCAT
>CAYWXN010000246.1:0-3491 GCA_964462075.1 uncultured Ruminiclostridium sp.
CAAAACGACTCAATTGAGTCGTATGGCTACGCAATCACAGCGATGCTTTAAATCGCAGCAGGCCACGCCGCTTAGTAAGAATTTAGACCTTGTCTTAAACGGAGGTTAAGAAGTGAGTCGTTTTTTTAGTCTTAATACAAGAGAGCTTACCCCCTATGTGCCGGGTGAGCAGCCAAAGGATAAGAAATTTATTAAGCTCAATACAAACGAAAACCCGTATCCCCCTTCACCGTTGGTTATTGAAAGAATAAGGGATTTTGCGTTGGAGGACCTGCGCCTCTATCCAAACAGTGAGGGAGCTATAGTAAAACAGGCAGTGTCAAAATACTATGGCATATCCGAGGATGAGGTTTTTGCGGGTAATGGTTCCGATGAGGTTTTGGCATTTATCTTTAAAGCCTTTTTTGATAATACCGAAAAAATAGGATTTCCCGATATAACCTACAGCTTTTATCCGGTCTATAGCGCTCTTTTTAATATCCCATACATAAATGTGCCTGTCGGGAGCGATTTTTCCATTGACTTTTCACAATACCCTGAGGACTTAAAGGGTATTATTTTTGCTAATCCAAATGCTCCGACCGGTTTAATTATATCGCTTGAGGAGATTGAAGAATTGCTTAAAAATCGACCCAATACCCTCGTAATAGTTGATGAGGCATATATTGATTTCGGCGGTGAATCTTGTATACCGCTGATTCAAAAGTATGATAACCTTATTGTTGTTCAGACTCTTTCTAAATCAAGGGCATTAGCCGGACAAAGGGTGGGTTTGGCTATGGGATGCAAGGCACTGATGGATGGATTAGTGAGGGTCAAAGACTCTTTTAATTCCTACCCTTTGGATAGAATGGCGCAAATAGCGGCTGAAGCTGCATTTATTGATACAGGATATTTTAATGAAACAAGACAAAAAATCATAAATACCCGGGAATGGACAAAGGAAAAGCTACTTGGTTTGGGTGTGACATCAACCGATTCCAAAGCAAATTTTATCTTTATTAAAATTCCGGGGGTTTCCGGGCCGGATGCTTTATCAAAATTGAGGCAAGAAGGTATTCTGGTTAGAAATTTTAAAGATCCGAAAATATGTGACTGGCTTCGTATCACAATAGGAACACAAAGTGATATGGAGAAATTGGTCGAAAAAATAAATATGATAATAGCAGGTTGATTATGGCAATGATATAATGAGCTATGATGAAATGCATAACCTGACTATGTCACGGAGGTATCATGATGAGATGCGCTGAATTGACTAGAAAGACAAAAGAAACAGAGATTATTCTTAAGCTAAATTTAGATGGAAATGGAGAAAATACTATTTCAACCGGAGTGGGCTTCCTTGATCACATGTTATGCCTTTTTTCAGGCCATGGGCGTTTTGATCTTACCCTTGAGTGTAAAGGAGACCTATTTGTAGACGGTCATCACACGGTTGAGGATATCGGAATAGTGTTGGGAAAATCAATTTCAGATGCTTTAGGCAAGAGGGAGTCCATAAAAAGGTTCGGAACAAGCTTTGTTCCTATGGATGAATCCTTGGCTATGGTAAGCTTAGACCTTTCCAACAGACCGTTTCTGCATTTTGAAGTACCTTTTTCGACTGATATGGTCGGCGAAATGGAAACTGAGATGTTTGAGGAATTCTTTCGGGCTCTTGCCGTTAACAGCGGCATGACACTGCATATCAAGCTGATACACGGCAAGAACAATCATCATATAATAGAAGCTGTGTTCAAAGCTTTTGCCAAAGCTTTGAAAGAAGCAATTACCATTGATTCATCAATCCAAGGAGTACTGTCTACAAAGGGGTTATTGTAGAATACGATATATAAATATAAACGGAGGATACATTATTGCTAATTAGGGACACAAATTTTATTGATTTACCAGTTTTTATTAAGGGAAAAGTAAGAGATGTTTATGAGGTTGGAGCCGACAAGTTGTTAATGGTTGTAACCGACCGCATATCAGCTTTTGACGTAGTGTTCGATGACCTGATTCCTGACAAAGGCTGCGTACTCAACGGTATTTCCGAGTTCTGGTTTGATTTTTGCAAGGACATAATAGGGAATCATGTGATTACAACCGATGTATCCGAGTATCCCATGGGCCTGTCTAAATTCAAAGAGGAGCTGAAAGGCCGCTCCATGCTTGTCAGAAGGGTCAAAATGGTTGAGGCCGAATGCATAGTTCGTGGGTATCTTGAAGGTTCGGGCCTTAAAGATTACAAAGCTAAAGGTGAAATCAGCGGGATTAAGCTGCCGGAAGGTTTGAAACAGGCAGATAAGCTTCCTGATCCGATTTTTACTCCTTCAACAAAGGCCAATGAAGGTCACGATATCAATGTAAGTTATGAATTTGTTAAGGAACAGATAGGCGAAGAACTGGCATCTGCTCTTAAAGAAAAAACTATAAGCCTTTATAAAAAAGCAGAAGAGTATGCTTTGGGCAGAGGAATAATTTTGGCCGACACAAAGTTTGAGTTTGGTATACTGGACGGTAAGCTTGTTATAGCAGATGAAATATTCACACCCGACTCGTCAAGGTTCTGGGAACTGTCTGACTATGAGCCCGGAAGGGCTCAAAAAAGCTTTGATAAACAATATTTGCGAGAATATCTTGAAACTCTTGATTGGGATAAAAAGCCCCCGGCACCAAAACTGCCACAAGAGGTAATTGAGAAGACCAGGGCTAAATATATCGAGGCGTATGAGAGAATCACAGGAAAGAAGTTTACTACATGATTGCAATCATAGATTATGACGCAGGGAATCTAAAAAATGTTGAAAATGTCTTCAAGAAGGCAGGAGCAGACCCCTTGATTACCTGCGATGAAAGAACTATTCTTGATAGTGAAGCAGTGGTGCTTCCCGGGGTCGGAGCTTTTGCCGATTGCATGGATAGCCTTGTAAAAAAGGGTATGGATAGGGTTGTTAAGGTTTGTATCGATATGGGTAAACCATTTTTAGGGATATGTCTTGGTTACCAATTACTGTTTGAAAGAAGCGAAGAGCATCCTGAAGGGCATGCCGATGCCAAAGGCCTTGGAGTTTTTAAAGGAAGTGTGAGAAAATTCCCTACTGATTTAGGTTTAAAAATTCCTCATATGGGGTGGAACAGTCTCAGTTTTCCTAAGCCTTGCCCTTTGTTCGAAAATCTTCCGGGGAAGCTTTTTAGCACTTTTGGAGAAGATTCTTCTATATCGGACTATAAACAAAGTGATGAATCATATTTTTACTTTGTCCATTCATATTATGTGGAGGTGGCCGACAGAAGCATGGTGTCAGCAATCGCCCAATACGGCTTGTCCTTTGATGCCGCCATATCAAAGGACAATGTATATGCGACTCAATTTCATCCCGAAAAAAGCGGAAAAGTAGGGCTGGCTATAATTAATAACTTTCTAAAGGTGGTGCGGAGGGTATGATAATATATCCTGCTATTGATATTAGAGGCGGCAAGTGTGTCCGGTTAACCCAAGGGCG